>NZ_DLGY01000045.1:90715-172862 GCF_002482945.1 Flavobacterium sp. UBA7682 | reverse complement strand
TGTATTGGTTTGTCTTCTCATATACACTTTCCAAGCATCAGAACCAGATTCGCGGCCACCGCCGGTTTCTTTTTCACCACCAAAAGCGCCACCGATTTCAGCTCCTGAAGTTCCGATGTTGACGTTGGCAATACCACAATCTGAACCGGCAACCGAAAGGAAAGCTTCCGCTTCACGCAAGTTGTTGGTCATAATGGCAGAAGACAAACCTTGTGCTACACCATTCTGGATTTCAAGCGCATCAGTTACATCGCCTGAATATTTTAATAAGTATAAAACCGGTGCAAAAGTTTCGTGTTGCACGATTTCGAATGAATTATCTGCTTCAGCAATCGCAGGTTTTACGTAACAGCCGCTTTCGTAACCTTCGCCCGAAAGAACACCGCCTTCAACCAAAATTTTTCCACCTTCGGCGACTACTTTTTCTAAAGCTTTGCTGTACATTTCAACGGCATGCGTATCGATAAGCGGTCCAACGTGGTTGTTTTGGTCCAAAGGATTTCCGATTCTCAATTGACCATAAGCACCAACAATCGCGTCTCTTACTTTGTCGTAAATACTTTCGTGAATGATTAATCTACGGGTAGAAGTACAACGTTGTCCTGCCGTTCCAACGGCGCCAAAAACTGCTCCGATAACCGTCATTTTAATGTCAGCATCCGGTGTTACAATAATGGCATTGTTTCCGCCCAATTCTAATAATGAATTGCCCAAACGAGCCGCACAAGCTTGCGCTACGATTTTACCCATACGGGTTGAACCGGTTGCAGAAACTAAAGGAACGCGTTTATCATGCGTCATCATTTCGCCTACTTTATAATCACCGTTGATTAAACAAGAGATTCCTTCCGGAAGGTTGTTTTCTTTTAAAACTTCAGCGATGATATTTTGACAAGCGATACCACATAAAGGTGTTTTTTCAGAAGGTTTCCAAACGCAAACATCACCACAAATCCATGCTAATGCTGTGTTCCAAGCCCAAACGGCTACCGGAAAATTAAACGCTGAAATAATTCCAACGATTCCTAGCGGATGGTATTGTTCGTACATTCGGTGACCCGGACGTTCTGAATGCATGGTTAATCCGTGAAGTTGTCTCGATAAACCAACGGCGAAGTCACAGATGTCAATCATTTCCTGAACTTCTCCATAACCTTCTTGTAGTGATTTCCCCATTTCATAGGAAACTAATTTCCCAAGTGGTTCTTTATATTGTCGCAATTTTTCACCAAACTGACGCACGATTTCGCCACGTTTTGGCGCCGGCATCAAGCGAAAGGTTTTGAAAGCTTCGCTCGCAGTTTGCATTACTTTTTCGTAATCTTCTGCGGTTGTTGTTTTTACTTTTCCGATTAATTGTCCGTCTACGGGAGAATAACTTTCAAGAAGTTCACCGTTTGAAAAATGGTTATTTCCGGTGGAAGTTCCTTCGTTAATGGCTTTTACACCCAATATTTCTAAAGCTTCGGTCATGCCGAATTGTTGCGCAATTGTTGACATTTGATAGTTTGTTTTATATTTTTAGCAAAAGTAAAGGTTTATTTTGAATATTTTGAAATTAGCCCGGATAGGAATGGTATCCTTTTATTGTTTGCAAAACGCCGTTCGACTGTACTTAGTCTCCGCTCAGCATATACTGCTCAGGGGTGACAAACAATAAAAGATATAATGGATAGCCGGAATAGCTTCTAAAAATTATTTTGTAGTAAATCTTGGATCGGTATCCATTACAGTGTTGCATTTTTCACAGGTTCTTAGCTTTTCAGAATTGTAAAAATGATTGAAATGTTTTAGAAAATCTTTTTCGATGTCATTTAATTCAAAATAAACTTCGTAAAGTTTGTGGTTGCAGTTATCACAAAACCATAATAAGCCGTCGGGAATGTCTTTGCCGTCTCTTTTGCGTTCTACGACTAATCCTATGGAGTTTTCAGTTCGTGACGGTGAGTGAGGCACTTTAGCAGGAAGCAGAAACATATCGCCGGCGGAAAGTTTCATGGCTTTTTTTTCGCCATCTTCTTGGATATAAACGGTGATTTCGCCTTCGAGTTGGTAGAACAGTTCTTCGGTTTCGTTGTAATGATAGTCTTTTCGGGCGTTTGGACCAGCAACAATCATGACAATATAGTCACCTGAATCTGCATAAAGGTTTTTATTGCCAACCGGTGGTTTTAACAAATGACGATTTTCGGCTATCCATTTATTAAGGTTGAAGGGTTTTGCTACAGTCATTGCTTAAATTTTAGGTAAAGTTATAAAATAAAAAATCCCGATACTATCGGGACTTTCAAATTATTTAATTTCTTTTATCAAATAGATATAGACAGGAAAGTGGTCACTAAAACCAATTTCATTCGTGCCATGTCTGAGAGGATAGCCTTTATATTGACCGGTTTTGGTTATCATATACGGTTTGTTATAAATTCCGGCTTTCCAATAGCGGAATGAAGAATAATCAGGTTTTATCAAAGCTTCTGACACCATAATTTGGTCAAAAATATCTCCGGCATCGCGATAGAATAAAGAGGAATGACCTTTATAAAACATTTCTTCAAACGGATTGTAGATGCCAAATTGTTTTACTTCTTCTTTTTTACGTTTGGCGCCAATGCCTTCTTTTACACTTTTATTATAAGAACCATCATTTAAATCACCCATAGTAATGATTTTAGCATTTGGGTTAATTTTAAAGATGGAATCCATGATTTGTCGGTTTAGTCTTCCTGCTGCTTCACGGAAAGGAGAGCTTTTTTTCTCACCACCGGAACGCGATGGCCAGTGATTGACAATTATATTTACCTCTTCACCGTCAAGGAAACCAGTTACTAAAAGTTGGTCACGAGTATAAACTCTCTCATCTTTACCTATTGCTTCCGTTTTTTCAGATACAACTTCTTCAGTTGGATCTTTGTCTTTAGCATTAAAATTCATTTGATTTCTATAAATGAGCAAAGGAATATTTTTAAAGCTGGTAGGCTTAAAATGCTTTTTTTGGTACAAAAATCCCACATCGATTCCGCGTTTGTCTGGGGAATCAAAGTGAACAATACCATAGTCTTTATTAATAAGAAGCGGTTCTTTGACTAAATCTTCCAAAACACTTCTGTTTTCAATCTCACAACATCCAATTAAGGTTGGAGAATTATTTGGATTTTCACCAGTTCCTATTTCTGACAAAACTCTGGCTAAGTTGTGTAGTTTTTGTTTGTATTTGGCAGAAGTCCAGCTTTGGTCACCGTTAGGCAACCATTCTTCGTCATTGTTTGAACCATTGATGGTGTCAAATAAGTTTTCCAAATTGTAGAAAGCAACTGTATGAATATTATACTTTTTTGCTTGTCCATTAGCTCCGAATATTGCGAATAAAACAAAGAAAAGAGCTATCAGTTTTTTAATTCTCATAAAATGTATATTAATTTAATATCAAGTTTTTTACAAACTTCGAGCCAAAAGTAGATAATATTATTAAAAGATGTACATTTGTCGGCTGTTAAGTTTTCATTAACACTTAACTATAGAAAAAATTAATTTTATTTTATTTATGAAAAAACTTGTTATTAGTACTTTATTTGTGATGCAAGTGTTTTTTGTTTTTGCGCAAACTACTACTGGAATTACTGGTAAAGTAGTAGATTCGAAAACACAAAAACCATTACAAAATGTCGTTGCTTCTATTCAAAACACTGTTTTAACCACTTTAACAGATGGGACAGGAGCTTTTATTTTTAAGGATGTTCCAAAAGGTAGTCAATTAGTGCAGATTAAAAGTGCCGGCTACAAAGATCAATTATTAGTAGTTGAGGTTGAAACCGGTAAACTGGTAGATTTAGGGGTTATTGTTTTTGAAGAAGACATTACTTCTGAGCAACAGTTAAGTTTGGTTACCATTACGGAAAATGATTTAGGGGATGACAACAGTGGTTCTGAAAGTACTTCAGGATTGTTGCAAGCGACAAGAGATGTTTATCAGCAGTCAGCGGCCTTTAACTGGGGACAAGCTCGTTTTAGAATCAGAGGATTGGATAATGAGTATGGAACGACCATGATTAATGGTATTGTGATGAATAAATTATATGATGGAAGGCCACAATGGAGTAACTGGGGAGGTTTGAATGATGCTACTCGAAATCAAGAATTTACGATGGGATCGGCACCTTCTGATTACACATTTGGAAATGCATTAGGAACTCAAGAAATTAATGCCAGAGCTTCTGTCTACCGTCCGGGATCAAGAATTTCTATGTCGGGAACCAATACCAATTACAGTTGGAGAATGATGGGAACCCATGCATCAGGTTTAAACAAAGATGGTTGGGCTTACGTAGTTTCTGCTTCAAGAAGATGGGCGCAAGAAGGTTATTTTGATGGGACTGATTACAGTGCGAATTCATTATTTGCCAGTGTTGAGAAAAAATTCAACGAAAAACACAGTTTAAATATTACTAGCATTTTTGCTCAAAACAGTAGAGGGAAATCATCTCCAAATACTCAAGAAGTTACAGACTTAATGGGAGTTAAATACAATTCTTATTGGGGATGGCAAGATGGGAAAAAGCGTAATTCAAGAGATAAGGATGTTGACGAGCCGATGGTGATGTTATCACATTATTGGAAACTTTCAGAAAGAACTAGTTTGAATACAAACTTGGCATACCAAACGGGACGCATTTCTAACTCAAGATTAGAGAATCCGCTTGGAAACAATCCGGATCCTACTTATTACAGAAAACTTCCGAGTTATTATTATAATGATCCAACACAATGGATAATACCTCCGGGAGGTACAGAACCAATCAATCCAGGTGCCGAACTTGCAAGAGAGGAATTCCTGAATAATAGTCAAATCGACTGGAATAGTATGTATATTGCTAATCAAAATACGGCAACAGGTGAAAGTGCATTTGTTTTAACTGAGCAACGTAATGATGACACTAGCGTAACGGCAAATATGTTGTTGAACAGTTCTTTGTCAAACAATATTAGCTTTAATTCAGGTGTAAACTTTAGAAATGTCAGATCGCATAATTACGCTGTTGTTACTGATTTATTAGGAGGCGATTATTTCTTAAATGTTGATCGTTTTTTCCTTGGAGATAATGCACAATTCGATTTAAACAATCCTAATCAACAAGTTGTTGAAGGCGGAACAGCCGGATACAACTATAATTTATTTGCCAACGTAGTGGATGGGTTTACCCAATTTAAATTCAATTACAGTAATTTCGATTTCTATTTAGCACAAACTTTTTCAAGATCAGAGTATCAAAGAGAAGGATTGTACAGAAGCGGGAATTACGCTGACAACTCTTTTGGAAAAGGGAAATCTAAAGTTTTTGAAAACTTTGGTTTTAAAGGAGGCTTGACTTACAAATTGTCTGGTCAACATTATTTCGATTTCAACGGAATGTACCTTACAAAAGCGCCTAACTTGAGAAATAGTTTCTATAACGCAAGAAGAAGTAATGAGTTTACAGAAGACTTAACCAGCGAAAACATTGTTAGTGCCGACGCAAGCTACATATTAAGAATGCCAGGTTTTAAAGCAAGATTAACCGGTTTCTTCTCTAGAGTTAAAGACGCCACCGAAATTGCATTTTTCTATGCAGAAAACGTTGGTGACAATGAAGGTGATGAAGATTCTTTTATTACAGAAATCGCAACAGGAATTCAAAAACAAAATCTTGGAGCCGAACTTGGATTAGAGTATCAAATTACTTCGACTATTAAAGTAACTGGAGCAGCTTCTTACGGACAATACATTTACTCCGGGAACGCTAGATTGCAAACAAGTGATGATGCTTTAGCATCACAAGGATTAAGTCCGTTGACTGATTTTGGAACTATTTACCTAAAAAATTATCACCAACCGGGAATGCCACAACAAGCCTATTCATTAGGATTAGAATATCGTGATCCAAACTTCTGGTGGGTTGGTGCTAACGTGAATTATTTATCAGACAGTTACATTAGTATTTCGAAAATCATGCGTACTGATAACTTTAGTATTGATGATGCAACAGGAGACAATTACTCCGGAGCAACACCTGAAACAGTTAGAGATATACTAGAACAAGAAAAATTTAATAGCTTTACATTAGTAAATTTAACTGGTGGTAAATCATGGAGAATCAGCAAGAAAAGCAGAGATACATTTGGTATATTTGCTACAGTGAATAATCTTTTTGATATTGAATATAAAACAGGTGGATTTGAACAATCAAGAAAAGCAACATTCCCTGATTTACAGGCTGATAATGCTAATGGAACACCGTCATTTGGGCCTAAATATTTCTATGGTTATGGAAGAACGTATTTTGTTAACTTCTACATCAACTTCTAAAAAAAATAGACAATGAAAATTAAATTTTTAAAAACAATGTTTTTGTTAGTACTTACTTCAAGTGTATTAACAAGTTGTGTAGGTGATGATGATTATGTTATTCCTACTGTATATGACTACCATTTTAGTGAAGGATTTGGTTCATCGCCAATTGGTGGCGGATCGAATGAAGTGGCTATTGCTTTAGAAGGATGGGTAAATTACAACGCAACAGCGACCCGTTTGTGGCATGCAAGAGCATTTTCAAATAATACTTATGCAGAATTTTCTTCATTCTATTCAGCAGCAGGAACTAATGATACAGCTTGGTTAATTACTCCGGCTATAGATTTAACAACAACTTCCGGAGAAATTTTATCTTTCGTTACCAAAACAAGATTTGAGAACGGATATCCATTAACTGCTTTTGTTTCTACAGATTATGACGGAACAACAGCCGGAATTGCCACTGCTACATGGGAACCGATTACTTTTACTACACCTACTGTTGAAGATGTGTTCGTAAATAGCGGAAATATTGATTTGAGCGCGTATAATAGTAACAACGTTAGAATTGCATTCAAATATACAGGAAGCAAATCTGGAGTTACCACTACTCTTCAATTAGACAACATTAAGATTTCTAAAAATTAATAGCTATGAAAAATTTAAAATTATTATTAACAGCTGTCGTTCTAGCTTCTTTGACAAGTTGTGTGAACGATGATAAATACGATACTCCGGATTTATCAAATGAATGTGTCAGCATTCCTAAAACTAAGGAAGTTGTCGATATTACAAATGCTGCAACAGCAAATGCCGTTCCTTATACGACAGACGAAACGGTAACGGATTATATTGAAGCTTACGTTACTTCAAGTGATGAAGGCGGTAATTTTTATAAATCAATTTCTATGATGTCATTAGACGGATTGAAAGGATTTAGTATGCCAGTTGACAACTATAATCTGTTTAACGAGTTTGAACCGGGTAGAAAGGTTACCATTAAATTGGATAAAAACAGATATTTCAATACCCAACATGGTTCTACCGTTATCGGATCCACTTATAGTGGAGGCGTTGGAAGAGTTTCAGGTGTTGAATATAAAAATGTGATTTTCAGATCATGTGATGAAGTAGGAGAAGAACAAATCTTAAAACACCTGACCATTACAGAAGCCAAAAACAATCAATACTTAAACATGTTGATTGAGTTTGATGGAGTTCAGTTTACGGATCCTTCTTTAGGCAAAAAATACTACGACGCATCATTAAACAGTATCGGCGGTGCAACAAATCACGAAATCTCTGACCAATTCGGGAACAAAGTAATTGTTAGAGTAAGTGAATATGCCAAATTTGCTGGCGAGGCAGTACCTTCTAAAAATGGTAAAATCCGTGGTGTAATGACAAAATTCAACAATGATTTCCAATTTATGATTAGAACGCTTAACGATGTTAATGTTTCTGGAGACAGATTGGCTATTGATTTATCTCCGCCAATTGGTGGAACCGCTTTGGTATATGGTGGAACTTTGAATGAGCCTTTTACTACTTATACGACAACAAATCAACAAGTGTTTCCTAAATACATCAACGATGCAGCTACAGGAAGCAGATATTGGCAGATAAAATCTTTTGGCGGAAACCGTTATATCCAAATGAGTTCTTTTGGTGGTACAGCAGAAGCCAATAGAACATTGTTCTTGGTTCCTGTTGACATGACAGCGGCAAGTACTCTTTCATTTAAAACTTTATCCGGATTTGATAACGGCGCTGTGTTGAAAGTATATTATACGACCGATTATACGCCTGGAACACAGATAACAACTGCAACGTTAACTAACATCACCTCAAGTTTTACCATTCCATCAGGACCAGCTTCGGCTTATGCAGCAACGTTCACTTCTAGTGGTGTTTACAATATCCCTGCAGGAGTTACAGGAAACGGATTCTTTGTGTTTGAATATGTTGGAAACGGTACAGGCGGACCAACAACAACAATGCAGATTGACGATATTGTTATAAACTAATTAAATTTTAGTTGTTTATAAAAAGCCATTCTTAAAGGATGGCTTTTTTTATGAGTATAATTTAGTATTTTTAGGCCAAAATAAAACACATTCATCCATGAAGAAACTTTTGTATATAATGATTAGCATTACGAGTTTTACAACATCAGCCCAAGAAGTTTTGAGCCCGGAAACCCTTTGGAAACTAGGAAGAGTAACATCTTTGGGTGTTTCAAAAGACGGCAAATCTGTGGTTTACAAAGTAGCAACGCCTTCTGTAGCCGAAAACAAATCGAGTACTAAATTCTACACCATTCCGGTAACCGGTGGAACACCAACCGAAGTACAAGACACCCAAGAATTGCTTTCAGATAAAAACGTTTCTCCAGATGGTTTATACATTCTTTCGAGTAAAGAGGTAAAAACTGAAAATGTATTAGGTAAAGACATTTATTCCGATTTAAACAAAGCTGATGCTCAAGTATACAACGGTTTAGATTACCGCCATTGGGATACTTGGAACAACGGAACACACAATCATGTTTTTTATGCTTTGAATAAAGGAACAAAAGCCAAGCCAATCGATATCATGCCTAACGAACCTTTTGACAGTCCGCAAAAACCTTTTGGTGGCGATGAAGATTACATTTGGTCGCCCGACAGCAAAAGCATCATCTATGTTTGTAAAAAGAAATCAGGAACTGACTATGCTGTTTCCACCAATACCGATTTATACGAGTATAATATTGAAACCAAAACCACTAAAAATCTAACCGAAAGCAATCTCGGTTACGATACCAATCCAATTTTTTCTCCAACCGGAAATCTGACTTGGCTGCAAATGAAACGCGACGGTTATGAAGCCGATAAAAACGATTTGATTGTGCGTTTCAAAGGAATGGACATGAATCTTACCGCCAATTGGGATGGAAGTGTTGATAATTTCCTTTGGAGTGCCGATGGTAAAAAAGTGTATTTCACAGCTGCTGTTGATGGTGCCAAACATTTATTCGAAGTCAATTTTCCCGGTTTAACCCGAATTGCGGTTACCGTTAGACAAATCACTTCCGGAGATTTTGACGTGAATGATTTAGTTGGTTTCTCAGGCGATAACATTATCGTGACCAGAACTGATATGAATCACGCAAGCGAAATTTATTCGTATAACTTCAAGAAAAAAACTTGGGTTCAATTGACCAAAACCAATGACGAATCCTACGCTAAATTGGCTTTGCCAAAATGCGAAAGACGATACGTAACTACAACCGACGGAAAAAAAATGTTGGTTTGGGTAATTCTTCCACCTAATTTTGATAAAACCAAAAAATACCCAACACTTTTATATTGTCAAGGCGGACCACAATCACCGTTAACACAAACCTATTCTTTCCGTTGGAACTTCTCCTTAATGGCTTCTCAAGGTTATGTAGTCGTAGCGCCAAACCGTCGCGGAATGTATGGTCACGGACAAGCTTGGAACGAACAAATCTCTAAAGATTGGGGCGGACAAGTAATGGATGACTATTTGTCGGCGATTGATGATGTGGCCAAAGAAACTTACATCGATAAAACGCGTTTAGGTGCTGTTGGAGCGAGTTATGGTGGTTATTCGGTATTCTATCTTGCCGGAATTCACAACAACCGTTTTAAAACGTTTATTTCGCATTGTGGTGTTTTCAATTTAGAAAGTATGTATGGCACTACCGAAGAAGTGTTCTTCAATAATTGGGATCATGGCGGCGCTTATTGGGAAAAAGAGAATGCTGATGCACAAAAAGCTTACACCAAATTCAACCCAATCAAAATGGTGGACAAATGGAACACACCTATTTTAATTATCCAAGGCGGAAAAGATTACCGTGTGCCAATAGGACAAGGACAAGAAGCTTTCCAAGCAGCACAACTTCGTGGAATTAAAAGCAGATTTATGCTTTTCCCGGAAGAAAATCACTGGGTTTTAAAACCACAAAATGCTTTAGTTTGGCAACGTGAGTTTTACAAATGGTTGAACGAAACTTTGTAAAGTAATATGAATATGATGCGTGATTATCCGATAAGTACGTTACTTGTCTTTGGCGTTTTATTACGCATCATTGTTCTGTTTTTTTACCAAAATATTTCTATTTTTCCGGACTCTCAAGGCTATTTAGATTTATCCGAATTACTTCTGAATTTTAATTTTTCAGGTTACGATGGCACTCGAAGTCCGGGTTATCCGTTGTTGCTGTCTTTTGCCGGCGGAACACTTTGGATAGCAGTATTCTTTCAGCTTTTGATTGGTATTGCCAGCATGGTAGTTTTGTATAAAATTTTATTGATTTTAAAATTTAACGTTAAAAGCGCCTTGTTCTTGACGATTTTAATGAATAGTTTTTTACAGGTGGTTTTTTATGAAATAGCCATTTTGACTGAATCGCTCACTTTGTTTGTCTTTCTGCTGATTTTTATGGTTTTGCTACATGATTATTTCGAAAAAAAAGCTGTTGGAACCGATTTAAAAATGGGTTTTCTTTTAGCATTTTTAGTACTTATAAAACCGTTCTATATTTTTGTTCCATTCATAATTTATGGGTTTTACATTCTGAAAAAGAAACCTTTCCTTTTGTTTTTCAGCCAAAAAATTATCCTGCTATTGTTTCCAATGACTGTTTTTTTAGGTTGGTCAGCTGTTAACAGAATCAATACGGGTTATTTTGTTCCCACTACATTTTATGGGTTCAACATAGCGCAAAACTGTGTGTCTTTTGCCGAGAAATCACCTGAAAAATACAAAGACATTGCCGCTATTTACGTCAAGAATAGAGAAAAAATGAAAGCAAATGAGGAAGACATTGCTATGGCAATTTGGAGTTCTTATCCCGAGCTTAAAGCACAGACACAATTATCCTTTCCGGATTTGTCAGCGTTATTGAATGAATTCAGCTGGGCAACAATTAAGCAAAATCCATCCGATTATTGGAAGCAAGTTTTTGTCTCTTGGTCAGATTTTTGGCGAACAGCCATTTATTGGAATTTGGATGAATTTGCAAATAAACAGTCAGGGTCAGTTTTTGAAACAATATGGCATTTTCAACATTATTTCCTGAAACTATTTAAATTGCTTTTTCTCGCTAATGTTGTTTTGTTATTTATTGATTTTATCAGAAATAGAAAATGGACTAGCGAAATAATCATCACTACAATCATAATTGCTGCCTCTATTTTGCAAGCTTTCACAACTTATGGCTCCAATTCAAGGTTTAGTTATCCTTTTGAATTTTTAATGATTATTGTTGTCTTGCTGCAGCTAAAGAAAATGGGTTTTAATAGATATTTATAAAAAAACCCCACTAATTAGTGAGGTTTTCTATTTATTCCGGATCGTTCATTTTAAAACTCTCCATAAACTTCGTAGTATAATTTCCTGCCACATAATCCGGCTCATCCATCAACTGTCTGTGGAATGGAATCGTGGTTTTTACACCTTCAATGTAAAACTCGTCCAAAGCGCGTTTCATCTTGTTGATGGCTTCTTCTCTGGTTTGCGCCGTTGTAATCAACTTAGCAATCATAGAGTCATAATTTGGCGGAATCGTATAACCTGCGTAAACGTGAGTGTCTAAACGTACTCCGTGTCCACCCGGCGCATGTAAAACCGTAATCTTACCCGGCGAAGGACGGAAGTCATTATAAGGATCTTCAGCGTTGATACGACATTCTATAGAGTGCAATTGTGGTAAATAATTTTTACCCGAAATCGGCACACCGGCCGCTACTAATATTTGCTCACGAATCAAGTCATAATCGATAACTTGTTCTGTGATTGGATGCTCTACTTGGATACGAGTATTCATTTCCATAAAGTAGAAATTTCGGTGTTTGTCTACCAAAAATTCTACCGTTCCTGCACCTTCATATTTGATGAATTCTGCTGCTTTTACAGCGGCTTCACCCATATTGGTTCGCAATTCGTCAGTCATGAATGGAGACGGAGTTTCCTCAGTCAACTTTTGGTGACGACGTTGAACCGAACAATCTCTTTCTGATAAGTGACAAGCTTTTCCATAAGAATCGCCTACCACTTGAATTTCGATATGACGTGGTTCTTCGATTAATTTCTCCAAATACATCCCGTCATTACCAAACGCTGCCGCTGATTCTTGTCGAGCACTTTCCCATGCTTTCAACAAATCTTCTTCTTTCCAAACGGCACGCATTCCTTTTCCACCACCACCGGCAGTAGCTTTCAACATCACCGGAAAGCCCATGCCTTTAGATAATTCTAAGGCTTGTTCGTAAGATTCTAAAAGACCTTCAGAACCTGGAACACAAGGAACTCCAGCTGCTTTCATGGTCGCTTTAGCCGAAGCTTTGTCTCCCATACGGTCAATCATTTCAGGAGAAGCACCAATAAATTTGATACCGTGTTCCTGACAAATTTTAGAGAATTTCGCGTTTTCAGATAAGAAACCATAACCCGGATGAATCGCATCGGCATTAGTGATTTCTGCAGCCGCAATGATATTCGACATTTTCAAGTAAGATAAATTACTTGGCGGTGGTCCAATACAAACGGCTTCGTCTGCAAACTTTACGTGTAAACTTTCCGCGTCGGCTGTTGAGTAAACTGCCACGGTCTTGATGCCCATTTCTTTACAGGTTCTGATGACGCGAAGCGCAATTTCACCTCTATTGGCAATTAATATTTTTTTAAACATCTTTTTATATTAGATTGTTAGACAATTGGATTGTTGGATTTTTAGATTGCTTCGCCAGTTTCGCTGACGCCCATGGATTATTAGAGATTTGTTTAAAAGTCTAATAATCTAGTAATCTAATAATCTAATAATCTAAATTATGATGGGTCTACTAAGAATAAAGGTTGGTCAAATTCTACCGGAGACATATCGTCTACTAAAATCTTCACGATTTTTCCGGTGATTTCTGCTTCGATTTCGTTGAATAACTTCATCGCTTCTACTACACAAAGTACGTCACCTTTTTGGATGGTACTACCAACTTCCACAAAAACCGGTTTGTCCGGAGATGGTTTGCGGTAGAATGTTCCAATCATTGGAGATTTTATAGTAACATATTTCGAATTCTCATCAGCAGCAGGAGCAGCAGTCACCGGAGCAGCGGCTAAAGGAGCAGCAGCAACCGGAGCAGCAATAGCTTGTTGCATTGGCGCTTGTTGTACGTAAGTAATATCAGGTGAGTTTCCTTCTAAGGTAGTTCGGATTGTAATTTTAATGTCACCTGTCTCTAACTTCACTTCAGCTACGCCGGAATTGGATACAAATTTGATTAGGTTTTGAATTTCTTTTAAATCCATAATTAGTTAGTTTTAGAATTAGTTTTATTGTTGTTTGTTGTATGCCCATTTTAGATAGATAGAACCCCAAGTGAATCCACCACCAAATGCTGCAAAAATTAAATTATCGCCTTTTTTAAATTGATTTTCAAAATCACTCAACAACAAAGGTAATGTTGCTGAAGTAGTATTGCCATATTTTTGAATATTTACCAATACTTTTTCTTCCTCTAAGCCCATTCTGTTAGCAGTAGCATCGATGATTCTTTTGTTCGCTTGGTGTGCAATTAACCAATTTACATCTTCTTTGGTTAAGTTATTGCGCTCCATGATTTTCTCACTAACATCGGCCATGCCTGAAACAGCATATTTGAAAACCGTTTTTCCGTCTTGAAAAACAAAGTGTTGTCCATTAGCAACCGTTTCGGCTGATGGAGGAAGAATGGAACCGCCGGCATCAATTTTTAGGTATTCTCTACCGATTCCGTCGCTTCTTAAAAACTCGTCTTGAAGACCAAGCCCTTCGTAATTGGGTTCAAATAAAACGGCTCCTGCACCATCTCCGAAGATAATACAAGTTGCTCTATCGGTATAGTCAATGATAGAAGACATTTTATCGGCACCAATTAAAAGTACTTTTTTGTATCTACCTGATTCTATGTAAGCTGCAGCATTCGACATTCCGAATAAGAAACTTGAACAAGCGGCTTGTAAATCATAAGCAAAAGCATTAACAGCACCAATTTGACTGGCCACATAAACACCTGTCGCAGCCACGGGCATATCCGGTGTTGCGGTTGCCATAATGACCAAGTCTATTTCTGCGGGATTGATATTGGCTTTAGAAATTAAATCTTGAGCGGCTTTTATGGCTAAATAAGAAGTGCCTTTTCCTTTTTCTTTTAAAAGTCTTCTTTCCTTGATTCCGGTACGAGTGGTAATCCATTCGTCATTGGTATCAACCATGGTTTCCAGTACTTGATTTGAGAGTACAAATTCCGGAACATAAGCTCCAACTGCGGTTATTGCGGCTGTAATTGTAGTCATAAAAATGGTATTTTTCCAGTCGATTTTTTGAAATCGAAAAGTTGTGGAAATTACAAAAAAAAATTATACCTAAGGTGATTAGGATTGGATATTTGCTAAAATTAATTAAAACAAAAAACTCCCATAAAGTGGGAGTTTGTTTTGTAAAAAAAACTTAATTAAGCAACAGCTACTGATTTATCAATAACTACTTGTCCTCTGTAATACATTTTTCCTTCATGCCAATAAGCTCTGTGGTATAAATGCGCTTCACCGGTTACCGGGCAAGTAGCGATTTGAGCAACAGTTGCTTTATAATGAGTTCTTCTTTTGTCTCTTCTTGTTTTGGAGATTTTTCTCTTAGGATGTGCCATTTTACTATATTATTTATCCGTTAATAGTTGTTTTAATTTGTCCCAACGTGGGTCAATATCATCTTCTTTTGTTACTTCTTTTGCTTCTTTTACTTGTAATTCGTTTAGTTTTTTTAATGCTTCTGTCTGTAATGTTCCGTCTTTTACACCAGGATGAACCCTTTTGAGAGGCACAGACAATACAATCATTTCATAAATGTATTGTGATAAATCGATTTGATGTTCGCCATGAGGCAATACCAATAATTCATCATTATCATTGTTGAATTCGTCACCAAACTGTACTACCAATTTAATTTTTCCTTTAATAGGTAAATCAAATGGCTCTCCGGTTAAGTCACAAGGAACGTTAACGATTCCGTTGTGTTTAAAGTTGATTTCCAGCATGGTTGACTTTTTTTCAAGGACAACATTCACCGTTACATCACAACTTTCGAATTCATCAAAACTAAATCCGTCAAAGAACTTTTTGTTTATTTTAAACTCAAACTGATGCTTTCCTAATTTTAACCCTGCAAAAGGAATTAAATATTCATTTGTACTTTTCATCTAAACAACAATTTGACCCGACATTTCGGGAGTGCAAAGATATAAAATTATTGTAATTCCAATAACCTTATGAACATTTTTTTGTTTATAACTGTTTTTCTTTTGTTTTCAAGGGGTTCTTGCTGATTTCCAGGTGTTGAAATCTAGAATTATAAATGTCAATCGCTGTATAAACCGCTTCCTTGAACGAATTATAGTCGGCAACTCCTTTTCCGGCAATTTCATATGCCGTTCCATGATCAGGAGAAGTTCTTATTTTATTTAAACCTGCCGTGTAATTAACACCATTTCCAAAAGACAAAGTTTTAAACGGAATTAACCCTTGGTCGTGATAAGTGGCCAAAACGGCATCATATTTTTCATATTGATTACTGCCAAAAAAACCATCGGCAGCAAAAGGCCCAAAAACCAAAGTGCCTTTTTCAAACAATTTTTTTAATGTAGGTTTCAAAATTTCATCGTCTTCTTTTCCAATCACACCGTTATCCCCGGCATGTGGATTCAAAGCTAAAACCGCAATTTTTGGTTTGTTTATATTGAAATCTTGAATCAAAGATTTTCTGATGGTTTCAATTTTTTGAATGATTAATTTTTCAGTCAAATGTTTGGCTACCTCGTTTACCGGAATGTGATCTGTTAATAAACCAATTCTTAAATTATCTTGAACCATTAGCATTAAAGCATTCCCTTCTAATTCTTTGTCTAAATAATCGGTATGACCCGGAAATTTAAATTCTTCTGATTGGATATTGTATTTATTAATTGGTGCAGTGACTAAAACGTCAATTTGGTTTTCTTTTAAGGCTTTGGTAGCAGCGACGAATGATTTTATAGCATATTTTCCGATGTTTTCGTCATTTTGCCCAAAATTCAAATCAACACCGTCACGCCAAATGTTCAAGACATTGATTTTCCCAACGACTAGTTGCTCTATTTTATCAATACCATGTAATGGAGCCGTAAGTTCCAGTGTTTTTTTGATAAATGAAAGCACTTTTACATTGGCAAAAATAACCGGTGTGCAAAGCTCCAGCATTCTGGAGTCTTCAAAAGTCTTAAGGATTACTTCGCTTCCAATACCGTTTAAATCTCCAATGGATATTCCAACGATTATATTTTCTGCTTTTTTCATAAGAAGGACTAGTTATTTATTGCTAATTTTGAAGTGCAAATTTAGTAAAATAAAACCATAATGTTTACAGGAATAATTGAAACCCTTGGAATAGTCAAAGAAATACGAAAAGATAATGACAATATTCACGTAACGGTTTCCTCTTCGATAACCCATGAATTAAAAATCGACCAAAGTGTCGCGCACAATGGAGTTTGTCTTACGGTAGTGGCCATTAATAATGATGAATATACGGTAACGGCTATTAGAGAAACTATAGAAAAAACGAATCTCGGCGATTGGAAAACAGGAGATTTGCTCAATTTAGAACGCGCCATGAAATTGGGAGACCGACTTGATGGTCATATAGTTCAAGGCCATGTAGACCAAATCGGAATTTGTAAACTGATAGAAGAGGCAAACGGCAGTTGGTATTTTACTTTTGAATACGACAGTAAATTAAACAACATTACGATCGAAAAAGGTTCAATAACGGTTAACGGAGTTAGTTTGACTGTTGTTAATTCCAAAGGAAATGAATTTAGTGTGGCGATTATCCCTTATACTTTTGAGCATACTAACTTTAAAACTTTTAAAATAGGCTCAAAAATAAATTTAGAATTTGATGTTGTGGGAAAATACGTTGCGAGATTGCATTCTTTAAGACAGTAACTTTTAACTTTTATGCATTTAAAAAGAAAAAAGCATCCGAATTAATGGGATGCTTTTTTTATGTTTAGTTTGTGAATTTTGTATAGTCCGAGACCTAATGAAATAATCATCAATAGTAATATGCCTCCGTCCAAAGGCAAGCCTGGCGGCGGCGGCGGCGTTGAAGGCTGCGGTGGTTCAATAGGTGCCGCGTAGGTAGCTAAGCTACACAACGACACAACCAGAATGACAATTATTCTATTCGGGACAATTTTCATAGTGCGTAAAAGTATAAAAAAAATCTAATCACCAAAATAAATTAATTATTTAATCCGTTATGTTAATAGAAATTTAATGTTTAAAAGTACTTATTCTACGGCAGATTGTCGTTTTTTTTCTAAAAATTATGACAAAAGCACATTCTAAATAAACGAATTTTTTTTCTTTTAGGTTTTTAATCAGACAAAAAAAAGACCTCAATAGAGATCTTTTTTTGTTGTGGTCCCACTTGGGCTCGAACCAAGGACCACCTGATTATGAGTCACAACTTGGACATTTTCATTTTCTTTCAAAGAATTTCATCGATTAGACAAACAATTCAATGAGCGGCAAATGTATAAAAATAACTTTCAATTATTTTCATACTTTTTCATCTTTCTTCTAAATTTGTGTGCAAACCGTGTGTTCACACAAAAAAACCAGTATTCAATATGTTTAGTTACTCAAAAGATGGAATTACAATCGCTTCAATGATTGATAATAGAAAAATTAATAAAAGTGGAGCCTATCCAATAAAAATAAGAGTTACATACAAAAGAGTTCGAAAATATTATTCTACTGGTAAAGATTTAAAAATCGAAGAATGGGATATTCTTCCAAATACAAAGAATAAGCAATTAAAAGAAATCCGGGAAAGTGTTGAAAATAGCTTTTCGCTAGTGAGGTCGAACGTTCTTGGGTTAGCTGAAAAAGGCGGTTTTTCATTTGATGCGTTAAACCTTAGATTAAGTAAAGGACATATCGACACGTTGAATGTTGCTTTTAAGTCGAGAATTGAACACTTAAAAAATGATGATCGAATAGGCTCGAAAGATATGTCTCAAAATGCCTTAAATTGTATTGAGAAATTTGGCGGTGAAAAAATTCCATTTGAAATCATTTCCATTGACTGGCTCAAAAGGTTTGAAAAACAAATGTTAGAAGATAAAACTTATTCTACCATCGGGATGTATATGCGAGAGATTAGAACCATTATGAACGTCGCAAAAAAAGCAGGAATTATTAAAGACACTCAATATCCTTTTGGTAAAGGAAAATATGAAATCAAAACATCTGAAGGAAAGAAAAAGGCTTTAACAATTTTACAAATTAGTGAAATATATAAATTTAGCGATGGGAATGAATTAACCCAAAAATATAAATCTTTATGGCTCTTTATTTATCTCTGTAACGGAATAAATATTGCAGACTTGATTAAGCTCAAATTCAAAGACATTAAGGATGATGAAATTTGTTTCATCCGTCAAAAGACAGAGAACACTGTTAAAACAAGAAAAGAAATCAGAGCTTATTTAACTACAGAAATGAAAGAAATTATTTTGCTCTATGGAAATAAACCAAAACCAGATAGTTTTATTTTTCCATTTTTAAATGGGAAAGAAAGCGCAGAAGAGAGAAAGAAAATCACAAAGAGCCTTACTAAAAGAATTAATGCTAGAATGAAGGCAATCGGAAACCATCTAGGAATTGGAGATATAACCACATATACAGCTCGTCACAGCTATGCTACTGTATTGAAACGTAGCGGAGCTAATATATCTTTTATAAGTGAAAGTTTAGGTCACAATGATTTGAAGACTACAGAAAGTTATTTAGCTAGTTTTGAAAAGGATGAGAGAATAAAAAATGCTGAGTTTTTGACTAATTTTTAGATATTGTTATTTATACATAGTTGGCAATTCTAAATAACTTTCGAGTTCAAAAAATCTCCAACAAATTTATTTTTCCCAAACAACACTTACTATGGTTTTAAGCTGTTTGTATGGAATACAATATTCAAAAAAATCACTATCATCTTCCTCATCTTTTAACTCGAACCAAGTTGATTTATATATTGGTTGAGCTTTATCTTTCCCTGAATACAGAAATTCATATTTAGCATCAATATATTCTTGCGCAACAGAGTCTTCTGGAGGCCCTAATTTGGTAATGTCTTTAATCCTTAACCAATAACCATCTGATTTACTCCAATACTTAACCGTTCCATTATTAATAAAAATAACGAATAGCGGATAGATGTTTAATGATAACAATCTGTAAATAATGGAAGTCAAACTCGTCTTAAATCTTTCTGATAATTCTTTTACTAAATCTGGCGAGAATTTTTTGCGGTAAGTGGCTTTTCGTATTGCATCTTCTGGCATTAAAAGTTCCGATGCAAAATCATTAGCTTCCCATTCCTGAATTCCTTTTTTTGCCTGTTGTTCAGTACTATTGAACCAATTAAGGGTATTGGACGTTTCATCGTGCACTTCTAAATCCAGTTTGTCATGCAGTAAATAATGTCCAATTTCATGAGCAATGGTAAACCGTTTTCTCTCTTCGAATTGAATATTGGAATTTATCTTTATTAAGGTTTTGGAGTTACCTCTGATAATTTTACCGTCTGAGCTTGGTAATTGTTCTTCTATTAATGTTGCTCCAAGTGCGGCAACAAAAATATCCATAGGAATATCTGTAATTTCATCAAAGCCAATTTCTTCTAATAGAACTTTTGCCCTATTTGAACCTCTTCTATTTTTGACCATCTTCTAACTGCTCCAATAATTCCAATAAGTTTTGATCTTTTATTATTTCTTTTATTTCCTCTATACCTAAATTATCAAGGTTGCGATATTGAACTTGAAATTGATTATTGGCAATCAATCCTTTTAAATAACTAATAGGCTTATCAATATTTTTTTCAATTGCATTTTGCAATAAAAGTGAAGCTTTTTCTAATAGAACTAAATCTTTTTGCTTATTAATTATTCCTTTTAATAAAAAAGAATGTTTGCGGAAATTCTTTTCAGCATAATTTTCTATATCTGTAATATTATGACCATCCGCTTTAAGAATTTCATCATATGTACTAGAATCTCCTTCAATGATTTGAGAGATAATCGCTTCGTCTATTTTTTTTATGAATTTATTTTTCATAATTCAAAACTTTCAGTTTTTCCTGGATAAGAGGTAGTTTACGATCTAATCGTTTTTTGATATTTGTTAATTCTTCATTACTTATTCCGAGTAATTGTGACAAATCATTCCGTTTCATTTCGTTAATGATATATGGCTCAAAGAGCAGTAATTCGTTATCTGTTGCTCCCATTGATTCCAACTCTATATGACATGCCGACAATAATGACTGATACTTTTCGTCATCTTCAGACATATCAGAATCATTTTCTAAAATTTCAAATGTGTCACTTGCTTTTTCAAGCTCCGCATTCAATGTATTATAAATTACACTATCCAATCCACTTATAATCTGCTTACGAAAGTCAGGAAATTTTTCAGGATACCATTGACGGCCGCCATCTCTTAAAAATGACTCTATAGTATCATTAATTATATCTTCAATCATGACACCTCTAAATCCTCTTTCCTTGTTATACTTTATATTAAAAACAGTTTTAAGTCGAATTATAGCATGCTTGAAAAGAGCAGTGTAGAACTCCGAAGTATAGACCTCCTGTAGTGCTCTGCATTTCTCATCAAAAGTTGCAACTTTTCTATTAACTGAACTCATTTATATTGTAATGCTTAAATTTTAGAAAAAATTTCCATAGCGATGGCAATTTATTGAATTTTTACAGCATTACAATGTATATAAGAGGTTTAACTTAAAAATAAAATTATGAGCAGGTCAGCAAATTATGTGATATCTGGTGTATGGAAAGATAAAAGTGGCGATATTACGCATGTAATGTTACACTCGGTAAATGATGGAGATTCATGGGAAATAGGTGAAAAAACATCAGAGGCCAGTACAATAGCGTTATTGAAAAAAGGAAATGTTATTCGGACAATAGTATGGGGTTACCCTGGTTGGACTATAAAGTCCAAAGTAACCTATGTTCAAGGTTTCGGAAAAGAATATTTGAGGAGCGAAGCAAATGCCACTCCAAAAGACAATTTAGACAATTTAATATCAATGAAAGCAATTAAATAATTATGGACAAGAATTTACACTTAGACTCGGTAATTAAAACACATCAAATTACCAAAGAAGAACAGCTTTTGAATAAGCACAAAGACAAGAACAAAGAAGTTAAGGAAGCTTTAGAGAAGAAATATGAAAGTAATATTTACTCTCCCTTTAATTCCGGTTCTTACGCAAAAAACACGGCGGTGAACATTAAGTTTGATTTTGATATGGTGTGCCCTTTCAAAAGAAATGCATTTGGCTCCAATGGGACATTAAAGCAGATGTATGAAGACGTTTTTGATTTTCTAAATGAGAAATACAAAGATGAGGCAACAGTCAGAAAGCAAAAAGTTTCAATAGGCATAGAATTTTATGCCGATGCCGATGGTGATGTCGTAAAAATCGATGTTGTGCCAGGACGTGAACTAAACCAGGATCAATATAAGGACGATGAGAATCTTAATCTTTATGTTTACTACAAGTATGGAAATTTTGACGCAGGTAGTGAGAGAATCAAAACTAATGTACAGGCTCAAATTAAGAATATCAAAGATAGAGCAACTACCGAAAAAGATTCTATCAGAAAAATTATTCGTCTATTAAAAGTATGGAAAAACACTAAGTATAATTACCCTACAAAATCATTTTTTTTAGAACTGATTACAATTAAGGCTTTTGACAATAAGGATGTATCGGGTAACTTATGGAGTAAATTGGAAATTGTTTTGCAATACATCCGTGACGAAGTTACGGGTGAGAGTTTCACTTTGAAAGATCCAGGAAACAACTCTAATGATTTGATTGAGACTTTGACCACATCAGAGAGACAGACCCTTTCTGATGACATGAAGTATATGCTTGAAAGAATTGAGGATAATGACGAAAACATCAAAACCTATTTCCCGGAAAATGCAAAATTTGTTGAGGAGGAAGAAAGTGATAACAAATATGAAAATAAAGGAAATGGATTTTATTCTAATCCACCAAAAAATGAAAGGTTCGGTTAAATGATGGATAAACGACTAACCCTAATCCAACAAATTTTTTCTGAACTAGATGGAGTTTCTATTGAAATTCCATTTAGTTCAGATTTGGAATTTAATATAGTTGGAAAGATTAAAGTCCAAATCGAGTCAATGGAAGAATATTTGTCTTTTGACGTTAAGATTTATCCCGAATATCCCTTAAAAAGGCTGGATAATGAATCTATTACTTTTTCCAATACTGAATATTTGTTGTATGGCCATGTCATGGGCGATGGTTCTATCTGCAGGCATACTTCCCACCAGATTGATTTAAAGAAAAAAGTTGAAATTGACGTTAATTCATTAAAAAGATGGATTTGGAAGTATTACTTGAATAAGGATAATGACAATCATTATGAACATTTGATTCTGCAACCGAAAGAATTTAAGGAAAAACATTTTTCCTTTTTATTCACAGAAGTAGATTACGTCTTTAACAAAAATCAATTTGGGTTCTTTGAATACTCGCAAATAAATAATGGATTGTATTATGAAAAAGTTATTTTCAATCACGTTATTCAGGAATTTAGGGATCCTTCAAGTAAAAAAGTAGCAGAATGTAAATGGAGTAGTGCGGTAAAACAATTACCTAATAAAAATATTGGCATATATGTTTTTTTAGACAATCCCCCAGCGAGGATGGGGAAGTTTATAATCAATAATTGGGCAGATCTAGAAAGCCTGGTTAGTAAGGATGTGTTTACTTTCCTTTACGATGTTCAGAAAAGCAATTTAAAATTGAAAGGGAACCCTATACCCTTTTTGATAGGTTATAGGATATCCGATACAGAAATACACTGGGAGGTTGCTATTTTAGAAATTGGAAAATTCCCAATTGAGTCTTACAAAGAAGACAAAGTATGGAAAGGCGGATTTATCGATGAAATTATTACATGGGGCATCACGAAGAATTGTTCATATGATTATTTTTTTGGGCGGGGTAAATTATCTGAAAAGATTACAAAAAGTAAGATACTTATTATTGGTATCGGTGCCATAGGCAGTATGGTTGCAACTACATTCGCAAGATGTGGCTGCACAAGTATCGATGTGGTTGACCATGACATTAAAGAACCTGAAAATGTTTGTCGGTCCGAATATTCATTTCTGACAGGAATATGCAATAAACCGGACGATTTATCCAACGAATTGTTCTCAATTTCACCTTTTATTGAGGTTGGGATAATTGATGTGAAGATGTTTCATGTTGATACAAAAGTATCGCAAGGACTAACTAATACTACTCATGACCTGCAGAGAAGACTGCTTCATTATGATATTATAATAGATTGCTCCACAGATAATGATTTGCTGTATATTTTGAGTAAGTTAGAATTGAATAGGTATATAACATTATCAATAACCAATAATGCCAAAGAACTTGTTTGTTCTGTCGAACCAAGCAGTTATAACTGGGTAATGAATCAATACGAAAATGTGTTAGAGAATGACTTGGAGGATAATCACAACCCCACCGGATGTTGGAGTCCAACTTTCAAAGCCTCATACAACGACATAAACACTTTGGTTCAATTTGCTATAAAACACATTAACCGAAAAATGAGTGACAATAGTAAAAGTTTAAGAAACTTTGTTTTAAAAACGAATGACGAAGATATATTTTCAATAAAATTAGATGAATTTTGATGTATAGAATTAATGAGTTAGGATTAACGTTAGAAATTGAAGGTACTTTGTTATCAAGTATCATTGACATTGGGATACAACATTATCCTAATGAATTTGGAGGTTTTCTAATTGGCAACTATTCAAAGGAACAGACTCACTTGAGTATAACGGATACAATCCTGCCAAATAAATTTAAGGGAACTCCATATTTGTTTGAGAGAGATACTGTAGGTATAAATGACAAATTAAAACAATTTTATGAGGAAGAACCCAAGAAATATTACCTTGGAGAATGGCACACTCATCCAAATAATTTACCAATACCTAGCAGCACAGATATTAACGCCATAAATTCGATTGCAAATCATCCCGGAGTATCAATTAAGAATCCTGTAATGCTGATTATAGGTTACAATAATGCCAAAGTTGAACTTGGCTTTTATGTTCAATTTAAAAATAAATTATACAGATATGAAAAAAATTAAATTATTTGCTTTTATAGCCCTTTTCACAGTTTTAACCATGAGTGCAAAAGAAATTGATTCAATCAAAATTGTGAAACTTGAAGGCAGGGTTACTCAGTTAGAAAATTATAAAATAAATATTGAGAATGTATACAAAGCGGAATATCAAAAATCACAAAATGATTTGGCTAAGGACATCGATGAGAAGTATAAAGATGTCAGAAATCTTTTTGCAATGATCCTTATTTTAGGCATTCCTTCTTCCTTATATGGAATTTATTTAATGTTTTGGGGTATTAAGAAAAAAGTCAATCAATCAATTGCGGAAAAAATAGAAACAATTGTTGAACAGAAAAGAGAAGATATTATTAAATTAATACAGTCACAAAAATTTGAAAGACGTTTAAAAGACACCAAGAAAATTATCGTGATTAGTGAAAACGAAGAATCTCAGGAAGAAATAAAAAGTACAATTGAAACCTTTAAGTTTAAAAATGTAGTTTACAGAATTAATAAATCATATGACAACTTACCTGAATATGATTTAATTATTATTAATAATTGCGATGGTGAGTTTAAGCAGGAAGATGTGACTGATATAATAAACTCTGCTGCTGATGACGATGTGTGTTTTGTAGCTTATACCACTAAACAATTAGATAGAAATCCCAAATTAAACTTTGCTAATTCTAAATTTACGTTATATCACAATATTTTGACTACATTGAGTTTTTCTGAAGCAATAAAAATTAATGAATAGTATGAATAAAGCTAAAACATATGCTCAAACCGGTGCAGTAGCCTTTGGAATAGGAAATGCTCTTATCAATGCTCTTAATCAACTTAATAATAATCAAAATAAGAAATTCGATTGGGGGCAACTTGCTTTTGCTGCCGGAAAAGGTGCTTTATTTGGTGGAGCTGGCGGTTTTGTTTTAGGGTCTATCCGTGATAATCAGATGACACAAGTCTTTTCTAAATTTGATAGTGTCCCGAATTATCTTCATAAATCATTGGACTACTATAAAGATGACAATGCTTTACTAATAAGCAAGGCAGAACAAGTTAAAGTCAAACTAAATCAAAGATTTAAAAATGATTTGGCAATGGCGCCTAAATTTCACGGTTCTATTGCTAAAGGAACTAGCATATCCGGCTCAGATATAGATATTCAATTACAGTTTAAAAAAGATTCTGGGACTCTTTCGGATGTATATTACTCTGTTTCTAATTTTGTGTTAGACGAATTTAAGGATGAAAACCTAGAAAGTGTAAGAGAACAAAAACACTCAATTGGTATGGAATTCAAAATAAAAAACGAGATAAAACGGATTGATATAGTGCCTGTAAGGCAAATAGAAAATGGAAATAATGATACTTGTCTTTTTGTCAACAAAACTGGCTTTTTTGAAAAACCAACCTATAAAAAAACAAATTCACGAAAACAGCTATCGTCACTTATTTTTAATTATCGTGAGAAGCGAATAATTAAACTTTTAAAAGTGTGGAAAACAGAAAATAGTTTAAGAATAAAATCTATCCATTTAGAATGGTTAGCCAAGAAAGCTTTTGAGCAAAAATCAATATCAAATAATATTGAAAAAGCATTATTGGATGTGATTTACTTTATTGCTACAAATATTGAATATATGCGTATTGTTGACTCTGCCAATTCAAACAATATAATTTCAAACTCTTTAACAAGTGAGGAGAAGAGTAGCATTAGTCAGTTTTGTTTCAGAATGATAGAAGACATTAAAATAGACAAAAGAAATGTTATTGATTACTTTCCATCTTTGGAGTCAGCATCATAAAAAGAATTCTTGATAATAGCACAGGAGTACCAAAATAGCTTTTCAATACTACTTAAAAAGTTGATTTTTACTTCCCACAATGTAACTATGCAAAGTTGAGTGCTTTTTATTGAAAAGGCACAATTGGCTTAACAAATCCAATCAGTTGCACATTATTGTTAATGCTTCTTACACGTTCGTCATAGTATTCAATAACTCTATATATGGCATTGTATTTCTCAATACTTGTAAGCAATGAAGCTCCATATCCAAATAAAACAGCATACGAATCCGCATAGAGCTCATTATTTAAAGCGTTAGAATTCCTAACCTGCTGATGGGTATCTTTATCATAAGGAAGTTTATTCTTCATACAATATATAATATCCGGCTCCGCTAAAAAATCAGGGCTGTTAAGTAAATGTCCTAGTTCGTGCATAATAATAGCTTTATATTCGTTAGGCTCTATTTCGGCATCAGTACATTTAACCCAATTGATTATGATAAAGCGATGGGGATTTCCACGGTAATAGTGGTTGCTGATTCCAAATCCGAAACTTACATCAGCAATACCCACATAATTAGGCATTCTGTGATGGGCTTCATCCCATGTTGTAATGTGAATTGTATTATGGAATTCGATGTATCGCTGACATTGTAAAATCAATAGTTCGTGTACGTCATCAATAATTTCAGATAATTCAGGATTATCAGCTTCGTTGAAAATCTTAACCATAATTTTTATTTAATGTAGTTAGTAAAAATAGAAATTAATATTTGAAGTATATAAGTGAATTAAGTGAAGTTAATTATATAAAATGTCTTAATAATGACATTGCATTATTAAAATAAAATATAAAAATGTTTTTATAAAATCATCTCACTTACTTCACTTTTATCACCATTTTACCTATATAGAATGTTCTTTCTGGATATTAATAAAAATTAAAATTATTATACCATGAAAGGATTTGTAGAATTTATTATTGTAAGCATTAACGAAGTTGAAATTGAGCTATTAATAGGGCTTAAAGAAGAAAATAATATAGAATTTAATTCAGCAATTGAGGAGCTTATTGCTACTATTGAAACTTAAATAAGTCGGTTATAGATATGTCTAAAGCCTTAGAGATTTTCAACAAAGAAATTATAGTTGGGTTTCTTTTGCCCGATTCGATTGTGTTGTAATTACTTTTATCAAAACCGCAGCGATAGGCAATTTCAGTTTGTGAGATTTTCTTCTGTAAGCGAATCTCTTTTATTCTTTTACCCAATGCAATTAGGTACTCATTGTCGCTATGTTGATTCTCTTCATTCACATTGCTATATTCCAAATTAAACAATGAAAAAAGTTATTATATATTACAACATTTTATTTTTTTGTATAACTTTGAAAGTGATATAAATCTTATAAAATACATATATGAAAAAACTATTCTTGGCGTCAATTGCATTAATATCGTCGTTAGCATGTGTAGGGCAAAATGAACAGCCGACCGAAAAAACAGAAAAAACATTAAATTCTAATTGGAGTAATATTCCTAAGTGGAATTATATAGAAAATGGAAAGCAATTTGTCTTTGTTAGAAAAGGGATAGCAAAATTGGAAACATGCAATGATGGATTAAATAACTTTTTGAATAGTTACAACGCTACAAATAATAAAAAGCTAATGAAGATCAATAGTAATGAGCGGGCGAACTTACTTGAATCTGCGAAGAAATATTACCTTGGTGCCACAATTCTAAAATCACCAAATGATACTATTGGAGATTATATAAAGCTAATCGACATACCAGAAACACATAAATTTACAGTTATTGCTACGACCGGCATTGAACCACATTATACAATACTTAAATCCATTCGTAAAGACAAACCAAATCCATTTGACAGTTCAAAAATGATTATAGATTATGTGTATGATAGTGAAGTTTCATATTACTCCGGCAATGATGAAAGCTATAAAACTAAAAAACAAACTAAACTGTTAATACAGAATTTAAATACCAAATTGTATTATGTTTTAAACCTGGAAGCATTTGAATTTAGTTATGGTCAATGCGATAATTTGAGTTACAAAGTATTAGCACAGATTTATAAAACTATCCCTAAAACATTATCCAAAAATGAACAAGACTTAGTCAATAGATATAAATCACTAATTAAAAGTGCCAATACAAATGTTGCGGTCTTATTATCAATACAAAAGAAAAACTTAACAAGAGGCTACTTTAATCCTGATAAAGTAAACGCAGCGGATAGAAAGATTTACAATAAGAATCTGGAGGAATTAAAAGCAAAAGCACAAAAATTGGCAGAAATAGATAGAAATGAAGATAAAGATGATATAGCCCAGGATAAATTAACCACAGCAGAATTAGCATCTTTAAGTAGTATCAATGATTGGAATTTAAAGCAAACCAAAATATAACTAAACACAAAAATTTTCTAAAAAGCCCTTCAAATTACTGAAGGGCTTTTTCATTTCTTGAAACTCTATATTTTAAAATTTCTTTATGGTCATTTTTTAAGAATGCTAGAAAATTAAAAAATTTCAATACACTTTCATTAGTGATTTGAGACTCCTTTTGTTAAGGAATCTTTGAGAATACTTTCAATTTATGATTGAACCACATTATTGGAGAAAGCAAAAACTCACAATAAGTGAGCAATTAAAAACATAAAAAAATGAAAACAACTTATGAAAACCTTTTTGACAAGGTTGACTATCTGTTGATGTCAGTAGAAAAGATTCACAAGATCATAACAAAGTCAGATTCCGCTAAAGCACTTCCCAAAAACTTATCCTTTAATGGAGCCATTGATTTTTTAAAAGATAATGGAATGATTATCTCAGCATCTAAGTTATACAAACTTACTGCCAAAAAAGAAATTCCATTTTATCGGTTCAATAACAAACTTGTATTTAATACAGTTGAATTAGAAAAATGGATCCAAACACAAATTGCAAAGAAGAATGACAATCAAATAGTTTCTATTAACCCTAAACATAAAAAAGTATGGAGTCAATAGATTTAAATAAAGTGTTTGAAGAATTAACGGAAATAAATAAAAACGTCAAAAATAATAATCTTAATGAAGTTTACAGGCCGAGAATTATCAAGTCTGTTTTTGGAGTTGAACCTTTAAACAAAATACTGGAAGCCATACCTAAAATTTTTAATTACACAGAAGAAGAAAAGTATGCCTTGAAAAAAATAATAAAGGGCGGAGAAAATGTCTTGATTGTAGAAAAGCTTTTAGAAGTTAGTGACCGTTTGGATTTGAGTATTGGCTGTGAGAATAACTTCATTTTCATATATAATAAAAGATATTGGGAAAAAATAAATGAAAAGTTGTTTAAACACTTTTTGGCCCAAGTAGCAATAAAGTGTGGCATTGAAGAACTCTACGCCAAAAATGTACTTAATAATGAATCACTATTTTTTCAATTTATTTTTGCAGCATCACTACATAAAAATGAAAGTGCCGGAAGTACAATCAAAATTAATCTAGAAGATGGGACTTTTCATGTACGGGGAAATAATCTAGGTGAAGTAAGTGAACTAAAACCGCATAATAAAGAAGATTATTTTAAATATCAATTACCATTTTCATACAATCCCGAAGCTACTGCTCCTATTTTCATGAAATATCTACATAGAGTACTTCCTGACATTGATAGTCAAAAAATTCTGTTTGAATATCTGGGTTATATTTTTACTAAAAATATGAAATTGGAAAAAATACTTATTCTATATGGCCCAGGATCAAATGGTAAGTCAGTTTTTTTTGAAATTGTCACTGCATTGTTAGGGACTGAAAATGTTACAACTTTTTCAATGGAAAATTTATGTAATGATAATGGATATTACAGAATTAAAATAGATTCAAAACTCCTAAATTATGCTTCAGAATCTGATGGTAAATTTAATCTGCAAATTTTCAAAAAATTAGTTTCAGGCGAACCTGTTGAAGCTAGATCACCTTACAAAGAGCCTGTTACTATAACGGATTATTGTAAGTTCATTTTCAATGCTAATACTCTCCCAAGTGCCGAGCATACTGATGCATTTTTTAGAAGACCATTGATATTAACTTTTAACCAAAAAATATCCGAAGAAGAGAAAGACATTAATTTATCTAAAAAAATTATTGAAAATGAGCTAAGTGGAGTTTTCAATTTAATATTAGAAGGATTAGATAGATTAATTATTCAAAAAGGATTTTCTAAATCAAAAGTTGTTGAAGAAAATCATAATAACTACCGTAAAAAAAGCAATAGTGTTTCATTATTTCTTGAAGATGAAAATTGGATAAAATCAACTACAACTAAAATTAGACTTAAAGATTTATATAGTAGTTATAGGCTTTACTGCTCTGAAACAGGTCAACGTGCATTTACTCAAAATAACTTTAGCGAACGGCTGAAGGAAATGGAGGTAGAATTTAAATATAAAGGCACAAATAATTACACTTATGTCTGGATTGAAAAAAAAGATAATATGCTTGAAATAGTGCCGTTTCCAGGAATGGTAGATGATATATTAAAAAATTAAAAATTATGAAAAATATTTATATAAGTAAGTTTAAAAACTACATGTCACCAATTCCAGAGGCTACTATAAGCCTTTGGGATTGGCTTAATGATGATAGTTTAAAAAAAGATGTCGAATTCATTAGAACAGTTAAAAACAAAGATGAACGAAGTCAATTAAAGTCTAAGTTGCCAGGTGTTACAATTAGTGGAACATTCACTCAAAGGAAAGCATCTTGCCTAATAAAACATAGTGAATTCATTTGTATTGACATCGATTCTAAAGAAAACCCAAGCATAACAAATTTTGAAGAATTAAAGAATCAATTAAAAGACATATTGAATGTGGCATATTGTGGCATATCTGTTAGTGGTCAAGGGGTTTTTTGTATAATCCCAATTAAATACCCAGAAAAACATAAGGAACATTTTGAAGCTTTAAAAATGTGTTTTGATAAATTGGGTATTGTTATAGACAAATCGTGTGCTGACGTCTCTAGGCTTAGGGGTTATTCGCATGATCCAAATGCTTATTTTAATGAAAACCCTGAAATGTTCTTTCAATATTTTGATTATAGAAAAATTATTGAAAATAGATTATCCGAAGATTCAAATTCACAAATAGAAATTAACGTTTCTGAGAATTTTACAAAAAGAAAAGTAATTGAAATTATTAATAAAATTCAGAAGACTTCAATCGACATCACAGAAAAATATGACCAATGGTTTCAGATAGGATGTGCCTTAGCGAATGAATTTGGTGAAGAAGGCAGAGGAATGTTTGATTCCGTGTCGCAAAACCACCCCAAATATCATCCTGATATAGTTGACAAACAATTTTCAGATTGCTTAAATGCTCGTTATGATTATTCCATCGGCACTTTCTTTCATTGGGCCGAACAATATGGTTTAATTTAAGAAAAAGAAAAAGCCTCAAAAATTACATTTTTGAGGCCTTTTTTTATGCTTTTAATGATGTTGTGTGTGAACTGTGTGCAACAAGCAAAAAAATAGCACTTACGTTTTTGTTTGTAAGTGCTTCATTTCCATTTAGTGGTCCCACTTGGGCTCGAACCAAGGACCACCTGATTATGAGTCAGGTGCTCTAACCAACTGAGCTATAGGACCGGTTAATATTTCACTTATTCCATATTTATTTTGGTGTTCAGTGAATAAAGTCTGGGCTTTATTTGAGGTTGCAATATTACTACTATTTTTGTTTCGTTGCAACTATTTTTATTGGATTTCTTGACAAAGCTCAATCAAAACACCGTTGGTGCCTTTCGGATGTAAGAATGCAACCAGCTTGTTATCAGCGCCTTTTTTAGGTGTTTCGTTTAATACAATGAAGCCTTCATTTTTTAAACGTTCCATTTCTGAAATAATATCTTCCACATCAAAGGCAATGTGGTGAATGCCTTCGCCTTTCTTTTCCAGGAATTTAGCGATTGGGCTTTCGGGATTGATGGCTTCTAATAGTTCTATTTTATTTGGGCCGTTCATAAAAAAGGAAGTTTTTACGCCTTCGCTGGCGACTTCTTCTTCTTTATAAGGCGGATTTCCGAAGAGTTTTTCAAAAAGGAGGTTTGACGTTTCTAAACTTTTTACCGCTATACCTATATGTTCTATTTTTCTCATGGTTTGTACTTTAACCGCAAAGTTCGCAAAGTTTTTGCAAAGTCCGCAAGGATGCCGTGGTTTTTAATTTAGCCCCGATAGAAGCGGCACGAAGTAGAGCGGATAGCGGGAAAATGGCCGGCTGAAAATGCCAAAACTTTCGCTTCTGGGCGTTATAAAAATTTAAAATTGTATTTTTGCGCTATGGAAACGAACAGACAGAAAAAAATTGGCAGTGTATTGCAAAAGGATTTGGTAGATATTCTTCAGGGAGAAGTGCGTAAAAACGGCATTTCTAACTTGGTGATTTCAGTTTCAAAAGTGAGTGTAACTACCGATTTGTCTATTGCCAAAGTTTATTTGAGTGTTTTTCCACAAGACAAGGCCGCAGCTTTATTGGAAGCCATTAAAACCAATGCACCTTTAATCAAACACGATTTGTCGCAAAGGGTAAAACTACAATTGCGTAAAGTTCCGAATTTGGCTTTCTACATTGACGATTCGTTGGATTATATTGAAAAAATTGACAATGCTTTGGCCGGAAAAGAGAATCCGATTGAAAATCGTGACCTTTTAGACAAACGCAAGAAATTTTAAAAGGCGTATTTAAAAAAATAATTGTTCAATCTAATTGCCCAATTATTTTTTTTAATTCAAAATTATACCAGAAATAATAAATTTGTCCAAAACCAATAATATAAGTATAATTTGAATTTCTCGTTATACATAGCCAAACGTTATCTTTTTAGCAAAAGTAAAAACAATGCTATTAATATTATTACGGGTATCGCTTCAGTAGGCATTATTGTTGGCGCCATGGCTTTGTTTGTGGTGCTTTCTGTTTTTAGCGGGTTGCGTGATTTTAGTTTGTCATTCTCCAATGACTTTGACCCCGATTTGAAAGTCAATCCCATTTCCGGAAAATCTTTTTTTATTAGTCCGAATCAGGAAAAAGAGCTTAAAAATATTGATGGTGTTGCTTCTTACAGCAAAGTCGTGGAAGACCGCGTGCTTTTCTTTTTTGACGGAAAAGAGCAAGTCACTTATTTAAAAGGTGTCGATGTCAATTTTACCAAAACCAACGTGGTTGACCAAAATTTGGTGAACGGAAAATGGTTGGAACCCAATACTGTTCAAGTAGTGATTGGTTATGGAATTTCGGAGAAGTTATCTCTTGGACTTTATGATTTTAATAATGCTTTTGAAGTTTACGTACCGAGAAAAGGCAAAGGTGTTATCGAAAGTGAAGCCGAAGCCTTTAACAAAGCGAAGTTGATTCCGATTGGGATTTATGCCATCAGCGAGGATTTAGATAGTAAATATGTGTTTTGTGATTTGATTTTGGCGCAGTATTTATTAGAATTGAAGGCCAATCAGATTTCGGGAGTAGAAATTAAACTGAAACCTGAAGCAGAAGAAGAAATAGTTATTGAAAAACTGAATACTTTGTTTCAAAATAAAGTCGATATCAAAAACAGAGCGCAACAAAATGCTACTTTATATAAAATGTTGAATACCGAGAATATTGCCGTGTATTTGATTTTTACTTTGGTGATTATTATTGCGCTTTTTAACTTAATTGGCGCACTGATTATGATGGTTTTGGATAAAAAAAGTAATTTAAAAACGCTTTACAATTTGGGTTCCGAGATCAAAGATTTGAAGAAAATATTTTTGTTGCAAGGCAGTTTGCTGAGTCTTTTTGGTGGCATAATTGGATTACTTTTGGGCGTAATTATTGTGGTGATTCAGCAACAATTTAATTTGGTTATGATTACCGAAACCTTAGCTTATCCTGTAGTCTTTAGTATTCAAAATGTAGTGATAGTCTTCTTGACGATTGTATCTTTAGGCTTTATTTCCAGTTGGATTGCGAGTAGTAGAGTAAGTAAAAAGTTGTTGGATTAAACAAACTGAAAACCGGAATAAACGTCTTGAATTTCATCCAAAGTTTTGAACAAAGATTCAGCAGATTCCAGCGTAACCAATTTTAAACGGTGTTCCTTAAAGTTGGGAATTCCTTTAAAGTAATTGGTGTAGTGACGGCGCATTTCTACAATTCCCACGCGTTCGCCTTTCCAGTCCATAGACCAAGTGAGATGGTTTCTCGCGGCTTCAATTCGGTCTGCCATTGTAGGTTGTGCCAAATGTTCTCCGGTTTTGAAATAGTGCTTGATTTCGTTAAAAATCCAAGGATAACCAATCGCAGCGCGACCAATCATCATACCGTCAAGGCCGTATTTATTTTTGTATTCCAATGCTTTTTTAGGCGAATCAATATCACCATTTCCAAAGATTGGCATCTTAATTCTTGGGTTTTCTTTAATGCGTTGAATGTGTGACCAATCAGAATGACCTTTGTACATCTGAGCACGAGTTCGGGCGTGAACCGTTAAAGCTTGTACACCAATATCTTGTAAACGTTCGGCGACTTCGTCAATATTAATTGAATTTTCGTCCCAACCCAAACGTGTTTTTACCGTAACCGGAAGAGAAGTTCCTTTGATAACGGCTTTGGTCAAGCGCACCATTAAATCAACATCTTTTAAAACGCCGGCACCGGCGCCTTTGCAAACCACTTTTTTTACCGGACAACCAAAATTAATATCGACTAAATCCGGTTGGACAGCATCAACAATTCTTGAAGACATTTCCATCGCTTCTTCATCGCCACCAAAAATCTGAATCCCAACCGGACGTTCGTAATCGAAAATGTCCAATTTCATTCGGCTTTTCATCGCATCGCGAATTAATCCCTCAGAAGAGATAAATTCCGAGTACATTAAATCGGCGCCGTGTAACTTGCAAAGTCTGCGGAATGGCGGATCACTCACGTCTTCCATAGGTGCAAGGAGCAAAGGGAAATCAGGTAATATGATGTTGCCTATTTTGGGCATAGTGTCAATATAATTTTTTGCAAAGGTAAAAATCTATTATTAATAACCCTTAAATGATTATTAATCTTCGAGTGGATGAAATAAAATTAGAAACAAAGTAATGTTATATAAGGAAAAACATTAAATTTGAATTCTATACATCTTTAAACCAACCAATTAAACATTTTATCATGAAAAAACAATTACTAATTCTGCTGCTTTCAATGCTGACTTTGGTTAGCTGTAGTGATGACAGCAATAATTCTTCGGGTCAAAAAACAGGAAAGTTAAGAGGTAAAGTAACCACTATTAATACCCATAAGGCTGTTGGTGGTGCTTTGGTATTTGCTTTTGACGATGAAAAAAATATTTATTACACCTATAGCAATGCAACGGGTGATTTTGAATTAGATACGCCAATTGGTGATCGAGTAGTACATATTCAAACGGGTGATGGATCAAATTTCAGAACGACCATTAATGTTGTTGTGCAGGAAAATCAAACACAACAATTAGAAGAAGCATCGCTAAGATTAGACCAAGTAGCCAGAGTAGCTTATGTAAACGGAAGTTTTGACAATATCGAAGATATTATTGCCTCTTTAGGATATGAAGCAGAGCAAATTACTTTTAGTCAATTATCTGATTACAGCGTGGTTTCACAGTATGACATTATCTTTTTAAACTGTGGTTCAATATCAGGAAACATAGCCAATAACACAACTGTTACCAATAATTTAGCAACATTTGTAACCAATGGCGGAAGTTTGTATGCTTCAGATTGGTCCGTTGCCTATTTAATAGGAGGAGATACCAATACCAGTTCTTGTAATGAAACAGGTGGTTTTATTTCTGATACAACACTTTGCTCAGTTAATAATGGAGGTTCAGGAACACTAAATGCTTCTATTACTAATGCGGCATTAGCAAATGCTATCGGACTTTCAACGTTAGATATTGAATATGATCTTGGTTCTTGGCAAAAAATTGTTACTGTAGATGAAAGTTTTTGGGAAGTTTTGGTTAGAGATGCTAACACAAACGAAGCATTGATGATAAAAACCAATAATTTCTTTGATCAAAGTTTGGTTGGAAGCAGAGTAGGAAATTCACAAAATTCTGATTGGATTACTATTTGTCATGTTCCGGATGAAAACGGAAGTGAGCCAATAACAATTACTATAGAAGCGGCGGATTTACAATCTCATTTGGATCATGGCGATACTTTAGGTTCTTGTTCAGCGGTTGGAACAAGTGGGACAATTTATTATACTACATTCCACAATCACGCCAACCAAAACATTGGAAACTCTCAATTCATACTCGAACATGTGATTTTAAATCTTTAATAAAAAGTGCTCCGATAAGGAGCATTTTTTATTTAAAACCTTTGCAAAATAAGTATTTAATCAATCCAAAACTTTGACTTATATTTGCCGATTAAACGCACGCGCGTTTTTGCCCATCCGAGGACATTGGCCGAACGGAGCGAAGCTAAAAATTGACAGATTTACGAAGATGACATGCGAAGCATTAGATGTTTCCAATAAGACAATATTAAGTTTACATGAAGCATATTAGAAATTTTTGCATTATTGCACACATTGACCACGGAAAAAGTACGCTTGCAGACAGACTTCTTGGCGCTACACAAACCGTTTCCGCTCGTGAAGAGAAAGCCCAATTGCTTGACAATATGGATTTGGAGCGTGAGCGCGGGATTACGATTAAGAGTCACGCCATCCAAATGGAATACAAATACAAAGGCGAAGATTATATCCTAAACCTTATTGATACTCCGGGACACGTTGATTTTTCGTATGAAGTTTCGCGTTCGATTGCTGCTTGTGAAGGAGCGCTTTTGATTGTAGATGCGGCTCAAAGTATACAAGCACAGACGATTTCCAACTTGTATTTGGCTTTAGAAAACGACTTGGAAATTATTCCCGTATTAAATAAAGTGGATTTGCCAAGTGCTAATCCGGAAGAAGTCAGTGATGACATTATCGATTTATTAGGTTGCAAAATGGAAGACATTATTCACGCTTCGGGTAAAACCGGCTTTGGTGTGGAAAATATTTTAGCGGCTATTATTGAAAAAATTCCTGCTCCAAAAGGAAACAAAGACGAACCTTTACAAGCCTTGATTTTTGATTCCCATTACAATCCTTTCCGCGGTATTGAAGTTATTTTCCGTGTCAAAAACGGTGAAATTAAAAAAGGGCAAAAAATTAAATTCATGGCCACCGGTAATGAATATTTTGCCGATGAAGTAGGAACGTTGAAGTTAAATCAGGTTCCGAAAAACGTAATTTCTACTGGCGATGTTGGGTATTTAATTTCCGGTATTAAGGAAGCCAAAGAAGTAAAAGTGGGTGACACTTTAACCGATGCCAAAACGCCAACGACCAATATGATTACAGGTTTTGAAGATGTAAAACCAATGGTTTTCGCCGGAATTTATCCTGTAGATACAGATGATTACGAAGACTTGCGCGCTTCCATGGAGAAACTGCAATTGAATGATGCTTCCTTGGTGTTTACACCGGAAAGTTCGGCCGCTTTAGGTTTTGGTTTCCGTTGTGGATTCTTAGGCATGTTGCACTTGGAAATCATCCAAGAACGTTTGGAGCGCGAATACGATATGACCGTAATTACTACGGTTCCCAACGTTTCCTATTTGGCTTATACCAAAAAAGAACCGGAAGTTGGTTTTGTCGTGAACAATCCATCCGATTTACCGGAACCATCGAAATTAGACCGAGTTGAAGAGCCGTTTATCAAAGCGACCATCATAACCAAATCTGATTATGTTGGTAATGTAATGAGTTTGTGTATTGAAAAACGCGGTGTGATTACCAATCAAACTTATCTAACTACTGAAAGAGTAGAATTGAATTTCGACATGCCGTTGGCAGAGATTGTCTTCGATTTTTATGATAGATTAAAAACCGTTTCCAAAGGTTATGCGTCGTTTGATTATTCTCCAATTGGAATGCGAGCGTCTAAATTAGTTAAATTGGATGTTTTATTAAACGCTCAATCAGTCGATGCGCTTTCGGCCTTGATTCATGAAAGTAACGCTTACAACATTGGTAAAAAAATGTGTGAGAAACTGCGTGAATTAATCCCAAGACAACAATTTGACATTCCGATTCAGGCGGCGATTGGTGCCAAAATCATCGCGCGTGAAACGATAAAAGCATTGCGTAAAGACGTTACCGCCAAATGTTACGGTGGTGATATTTCGCGTAAACGTAAACTCTTGGAAAAGCAGAAAAAAGGAAAGAAAAGAATGCGTTTGGTAGGTAATGTTGAAATTCCTCAAGAAGCGTTTATGGCAGTTTTGAAACTGAACGATTAAAAGAATATCTGAGTAACTGAGAATAGCATATAGAGAAACCCAATAGCGAAAGTTGTTGGGTTTTTTGTTTAAACCATATAAGTCATGTAAGATTCTTAAATGACTTATATGGAGAGAATCACTGCATTCCTTCGAACAATTGTTCTGCATCTTCTTTTTTGAAAAGTTGCGTGCCTTCATTCATGGTGGCCGCTGTTCCGCAGGAAACGCCCCATTGAATGACTTCTTTTAAAGTTTTGTTTTGTGACAAAGCCCAAATTATTCCGCCGACCATGCTGTCTCCGGCACCTACGGTACTTTTCTTTGTGACTTTGGGCGCTTTCACCAATTCGGTTTGGTTTTTGGAAACCAAAATTGCGCCTTTTTCTCCTAGGGAAACAACAACAATTTCTGCGCTTCCTTTTTCGATTAAAGTTTTGGCTGCTTTTTCTACTTCGGGTAATTCTAACCTTTTTACTCCAATTAATTTGGCCAATTCACCTATGTTTGGCTTAATCAGATAAACCCCTTTTTCCAGTACTTTTTGTAACGCTTCACCTGAAGTATCCACAATTACTTTTATTCCGGAAGCTTTTGCGGTTTCAGCAATTGTTTGGTAGAAATCCGTTGGTAAACCGTCATTTAAACTTCCGCTAAGGACTAAGTAGGTTGTTTTTAGTTCTTTTATTGTTGTTAAAATAGTTTTGATTTCTTCGGCTGAAAATTCTTCTCCCGGAAATCCAAATCGGTATTGCGCTTTAGTACTGTTTTCAAAAGCAATAAAATTTTCTCTGGTCCAGTTTTTGGTTTTTATGACGATACTTTCTATACCTTCATTGGCAATTAATTCTTCTAATTTTTCACCTGTTGAACCACCGGAAGTTGACACACAAAGAGAATTCCCTCCTAATTTAGAAATGGCTTTAGAAACATTTATTCCGCCACCGCCGGCATCGTATCTTGGTTTTTCACAACGAATTTTTTTTTCGGCAACCAATTCTGAAAAATGGGCGGATTTATCTAACGATGGGTTGACCGTAAGGGTAATGATTTGATATGTTTTCATTGTAAAAAAATTAATTATAGTAAAGGTGCGAAAATTTATTGTTTTTCTCCTTTTACTATAAAATACTATCTTTGGATAAATGTCTTTTATGTTAGATGATTCCCCCAAACGGTTTGACCGTATTATCGCCATTCTAATTCAATTACAATCGAAAAAGGTTGTAAAGGCTCAGGAATTAGCGGAACGTTTTGAAGTGAGTTTGCGTACCATTTACCGTGACATTCGAACGTTAGAATCCTCAGGAGTGCCTATATATGGCGAAGCCGGAATTGGATATTCATTGGTTGACGGCTATCGTTTACCACCGGTTATGTTTACCCGCGAAGAAGCCAGCAGTTTTATTGCTTCCGAAAAGCTAATGCAAAAATTTATTGATAAGGAATTGGGACAGCATTACCAATCGGCTATGTTTAAAATTAAATCAGTGATGCAAAGTTCGGATAAAGATTGGGTTTCGAACATCGAATCAAAAATACTGATTCAACCGCCGAACGGCGATTTATTCAACGAGAATGTTCCTAATGCCATGGCAATCCTTTTTAAAAGTATAGCCGATAAAACACAAGTTGTTTTAAACTATCAGTCCATAGAAGCCGAAAATGCTTCCTTGCGAACTATTGAGCCTGTTGGAATTTTTCACGACAATAACAGTTGGTATGTTTTGGGGTTTTGTCATTTGAGAAATGATTATCGTCAGTTTCGTGTCGATCGAATGGAAGGAATTAAAAAAACCGAAATTTCATTTACTAAAGAGCATGATGCTTTAGAAACTTTTTTGGATAAAGAAAAGGAATCGCCAACAACAACTGTCCGACTTTTAGTTGATAAAAAAATCAGCAAATACCTTTCTTATGAAAAAAACTACCACGGATTTGTTTCGCAAAAAAATGTAGGCGATTCAGTAGAGATGACTTTTTTGTCCCGGGATTTAGAAAATGGTTTTGCCCGTTGGTTTTTAATGTATGCCGATTATGCCGAAATAATTGAGCCATTATCATTGAAAGACCGAGTTGTAGAATTAATGAATATTTATCGCCAACGATTGCAAAAAAAAGCCCCGACTAATCGAGGCTAAATTTTTTTACCAACGTTCCCAAAAGAACGGTGGCTCAATGCCTAAAGCTCTTAAGTAGACATAACCTTGTCCGCGGTGGTGAATTTCGTTATCGATAAAATAAAAAATGTTTTGGTAAATAGGGAATTCATATTGCCCGAACAAATTGAACGTTTTTTCGAAATCTTCTTCGGGGATTTGTAACCAAAGGCGGTTGATTTCTTCGGTGGCTTCGTCCCATTTTTGCAAATATTCCGCTTTGGTGGTTAATACAAATCCTTCTTCGGTGTAAGGTTGACTATCTCTTGAAATAATGGCTTTCAAAGCCGGAACGGCAATCGAAAGTAACTCAGAAGCCAAGCCCGAAAAAGGACGCATACCGCCAACAGAAAATTCAAAAAATTCTTTTTCAGGAAAAGCTTCGATAACGCGGCGTGTTACAAAACGATGGCCTTGCCAGTGGCGTAATAACTGTTCTTTTGATAAGATTGATGAGGTGTTCATAGTTTCCATAAGTTGATGTTTTTTATTTATAAGACAAATTTATAAGGCAGAAATGACAACAGTATGTCAGTAGGAATTTGAAAGTTTAAATTTTATTTAAAAAGAGAAACTGTTCGTACCTTTGCAACCTTAAACTTTGAAACAATGTTAGAAGATAAAACTCCGCAACGCACTTCACTATCCCAATTAGGCGAATTTGGGTTAATTGACCATTTGACCAAAAATTTTGATGTAAAACAACCCTCGACTTTGAAAAGCATAGGAGATGACGCTGCTGTTTTGGATTTTAAGGATAAAAAGGCCGTCGTTTCAACCGATTTGCTGATTGAAGGAGTTCATTTTGATTTGTCTTATATGCCTTTACGTCATTTGGGTTATAAAGCTGTTGTGGTGAATGTTTCCGACATCTGTGCTATGAATGCTAAACCAACACAGATAACGGTTTCCGTTGCAGTTTCTAATCGTTTTCCATTGGAAGCATTGGAAGAACTGTTTGACGGTATTGCTTTAGCGGCGAAGTTCTATAATGTGGATGTTATTGGTGGTGATACTACTTCTTCACAAAAGGGATTGATTATTTCGATTACGGCTATTGGAGAAGCGAATGCAGAAGATATTATTTACAGAAACGGAGCAAAAGATGGCGATTTGTTAGTGGTAACCGGTGATTTAGGTTCGGCTTATATGGGATTGCAGGTTTTGGAGCGCGAGAAGCAAGTATTTCAGGTGAATCCGAACAACCAGCCCGATTTGGATGCTTATACTTATTTAATTGAACGCCAATTAAGACCTGAAGCCCGTCATGATATCAGAGATTTATTGCAAAAACTGGAAGTGAAACCGACTTCAATGATTGATATATCGGATGGTTTGTCTTCTGAGATTATTCATATTTGCAAGCAAAGTAAAGTCGGCTGTAATTTATACGAAGAAAAGATTCCGGTAGATCCACAGTTTATCAATGTTTGCGAAGAATTCAACATTGATTCAACAACCGTAGCTATCAATGGTGGCGAAGATTATGAATTGTTGTTTACCATAGCTTTAGATGATTTTGATAAAATAAAAGCCAATCCGAATTTTACCGTTATTGGACATTTAACACAGGAAAGCGAAGGCATACACTTAATCACAAGAGCTAACACTAAAATCCCTTTGAAGGCTCGTGGGTGGGACGCTATGGATTCATAAAAAAAGCGATACCGAAGTATCGCTTTCCCCCTAAGTCTTGAAAAATTAAGAAGCAGTTTGAAGTTTTATAACTACTTGATTAATTCTACAAATACTAACCCTGAAATCATTCAGCTAAGTTAGGTATTGTAGTTATGTGGTTAATTACGGTTTACCGCATATTTGGTTACGGTTTACCGTAATATCGTTAAATGACACCTTTATTCTTGGCTTCTCTGATTAAATCTACATCAGTTCCGCCTGCAACTTCAAGTATTTCACGAATATTTAGTTTTCTTTTTTCGATAGCGCTTAGAGAAAGCGGTATGTAGGTTGGTAAATCTTTAGTTTTGACGCCTTTTGATAAGTGAAATAGAATTTGTTTGTCGAAAACATCTAATTCAATGTTGTTGTATTGGGCTTGACCTACTAATTTTATCACGGTTTGGCTGTAATAACTTTCGTCATTGATGATTTTGTCAAAGGCAAATAGCAATTCATCAAAGGTTAAATCGTTTTTGATGATTAAACCGCTTGGGTTGATGTTTTTGATGATATTGTTAATTTTAAGTAACTCGGTATGCATGGTCAAAAGAATGACTTTGCATTCCGGCATTTCGGTTTTCATTAACATGGCTAAGTCTTCTCCGGAATAGATTCCTTTCTCAGCATATTCGGGCATACTGATGTCAAAAAAAGCGATGTCGAATTTTTTAGCCGAATCTACGATGTTTTCATAGCCTGTTTTGCAGTTGCTGGCTTGTGTTACTACAAATTCAAAGCCTTTTTGGCCATATTTATTAATTGCATTTTTGTAGGCTTCAATAATAAAGGGATGGTCATCAACGATTAAAATTTGGATAGGGCTTTTCATTCTTGTTCTACAATTATAGGTTGTTTTGTTTCTATTGGTATGGTTATTACAATTTTAGTTCCGTTGCCTTTTTTAGAAGCAATGTCGATAATTCCTTTGCAATCATGTGTCCTGGAAATCATATTTTGCATGCCGATTCCTTTGCTTTTCTTGTTGACATCGAATCCAATTCCGTCGTCTTGGATTTTCAAATATACATTTTCTTCATTGCCTTTTATCTCTACCAAGATGTTTTTAGCGTTGGCGTACTTATTAATGTTTTGCAAGCCTTCCTGTAGGATACGGTATAAGTTGATTTTGATAGCATTGCTTACTTTATCCCAGATCACATTTTCATCAATAGTATAATTGACATTGACTTCAAAGGAAGTTTTTTGTTCTTCTAATAAATTATGAACGATAGAAACAAAGTTATTAATTAAAACTTGTTTTTCTCTATTTAAGTCGTGGGATATTTCGCGAATGTCTTGTTCGATGGTTTTGAGTTCATTTAACAATTCAAAACGTTTTTGTACCGCATCCTCTTCGGTGCTTGAATTTAAGCTGTCTAAGTTTAAGCGCAAACCAAACATTCTGCCTAAAACACCATCATGTAAATCTTGAGCCAAGCGTTTTTTCTCTTTATTTCGACTTTCATCAATAATGGCTTGTTGCGACATCATCAGGTTATAAATGTCTTCGTTCGCTTTTTGCTGGGCTTGTTTGTATAATAACTCTCGAGTTCTGGCTCTTTGAGCTCTTACGACAAATAATAATACTACTAAAATAAAAGAAACTACAAAAACATAAAGCAGGTTTCTGTTGCTTTCTGCCAGACCTTCGTTTTCTTGGATGATTTCGTCGGTTTCTAACGCTAAACGAGCAAACTTTTCTTGGGATAATCTTTCTACATCCTGAATACTATCATTTATTCTAATATAATCTTTGGAGTATTTGGAAGAATTTACATTGTCTACAACTGAAGCCTGTTTTAATGCTGCTAAAAAGTCTCTTGAAATTCCGGTGCTTTTTGCCTGAATTAATGCTTCAGTTGCAAATTTTTGTGATAGTTGATTTTGCTTTGTAACAAAATAGTATTCAGAAAGATGTATTTTGCTTAGCACAATTAGGGTTTTTGCATCAATTTGTTCTCTAACTTTTAAAGAAGTATAAAATAAATTTGGTAATCCCTCATAATCATTTAATTTAAACTTACAATAGGCCAAGTTGTCAGTTAATAAACTATATAGCTCTGGGTCGTTATCAATGATTGTCTTGTCTTTTAATGCTTTAGTATAATTCTTTATAGCCTCTTTATAGTCGCCTTTGTTTTGATAAACATATCCTATATTGTTTAGACAAGTTGCTTCTTGATAATTATCAGTTAAATTATTTTCTTTGATTATTTCTAAGGTTTTTGTATAATATTTAATTGCCTTTTCATAATCTTTAGTTTCATTAGCCACTATTCCCATCATGGTAAAAATGACATATAATTTATCATTTTGATTAGTGTCTTTTAATAATGAGTATGCTCGTGTCAATGAGCGGTCAGATCCAACAAAGTCTCCAACATTATATTGAATGACGCTTTTTGAGCTTAATACGGCTCCTTCATTGTTTTTATCGTTTAAAGATTTAAATAATTTTTCAGCTTTAGAAAAATAAATGAAAGCACTGTCATTTACAGCTGTTATCCTGTAATAGCCGGCAAGATATCTATATCCTTGTGCTAAATTTAAGGTATCTTGACTTTTAATTGAATTATTAATTAATGTAGTGGAGGATTTTTTTAACTCTTCAGAGTTGCCTGTTTTTAGGAATCCGATAGAAATATCAAGTAAATGATTTCGAGTTATTGAGTCATTTGATTGTGTTATAGCTTTTTCAAAAGCTTTTTCAAAATAAAGTTTTTTTTTGTCTACAGAAATTTCATTTACATTAGCCAATCTAATATAAATAGCAGTACTGTCTGAGTCAGTTTTGTTAACAGGTTTTTTTTGTTCATTTTTTGAACAGCTTATTAATAAACAAAGAATAAAGAAAAAAGGGAAATTTTTTTTCAAACTGTTTTCATGTTAATTTTTCAAAAATAGTAAACAAATAAAAAAAACCACCTTTAAAGGTGGTTTTTTTATAATTTAAATTTTTTATAATTTTTTCATATAACATTGAGGCTTTTTTACCGTCAAGTTATTATCCATTTCCTAAACCTGGGGTTTTACTTCCTCCGATAGTAAATCCGTTTCCTAAACCTGGAGTTTTGCTTCCTCCGATAGTAAATCCATTTCCTAAATCTGGAGTTTTACTTCCTCCAATAGTAAATCCATTTCCTAAACCTGGGGTTTTACTTCCACCAATTTCAGTCGGTGTTGTAAATGAAGTAACTACAAGCATTAAAGCTAATAATCCAAATGTTGTTGCTAATTTTTTCATAATTTGAGACTTTTTATTGTTAATGTTTTTGTTTCAATTTAAAGAGTGTGTTGTTCATATTGCTTTTGGGGCTTTCACACTTTCACGATGTAAAACTAAAAAGGATGTCTCTGTGAATCCCTATATATAAAGGTGTTTGTGGTAGAATGACCTCGTTTGTGAGTGAATGATAGTCAAATCTGGGTGAATGATTTTGAAGATTTTCTAAAAATGTTGATAATTAAAAGGATTTGTTGACAATCTTTTTTTAAAGTGTTGTCATTTGAATGATCTCAAGAATAGAAATATTTTTGGAAGAGGATAAAAAGATAACAGGACTAATTTTTATTAGTCTCTTTTGGGGATTGTGATATTGATTGTAGTTCCTGAATTGGTTTTAGAACTAATCTTGAATTTGCCTTTTAAGAGTTTAATTCGGTATTTCATGTTTTGTAAACCGATTCCATTTTTTGATGAAGAATGATTTAATCCTATACCGTCATCTGTAATTGAAAGATTAATATTTGCGCCAACCTTTACAATATTTATTATTGCATTTTTTGCTTTTGCATGTTTGAGAATATTGTGACTAGCTTCTTGGATAATTCGATACAAATTCATTTTCTTGCTATTAGATATAGCGTTCCAATCAATGTAAGAATCAGTTTCTATTTTAAAGATTGTATTGCTAGCCCTATTGAGGTCTTTTATATAGCTATTCAATAATTTATTGAAACTATTAGTGCCTGAAAAAACTTCCTGATTTAGATTATGTGCAACATTCCGAATTTCTTTTTCAATATTTTGAATATCCTTGATATAGTCCAAACATTTTTTAACAGTAGCCTCGTCACGACTAATAGATAATATAGAAAGATTGAGTCTGGTGCTGACCAGTTTATTCATAACTCCATCATGCAACTCAAGCCCAATACGTTTTTTCTCTATTTGTCGAGCTTCTTCCTCCTTGCTTTCTTGTGTTAACATAAGTTGGTATATTTCCTCATTCGTGTTTTGTTCTGTTTGCTTTATGCGAAGCTCTTTTTGTTTTAATCTTTGGCGAGCAATGATGAAAACCAAAATGGAAATAAAAAGAAGAAAAATGGCGACTATAATCACAAAAGTTCTATGTTTAACAGCAGTGTCTTTTTGTTGTGTTATCTCGTCTGTTTCTAACTGGATTTTATAATATTGATTTCTAGAAGTCCTTTCTGCAAAAAGGATACTGTCATTAATCCGGTGGTATTCTTTAATGTATATTGGAGCTTTCTTTGGGTTTATACTGCCGGCATGACTTAAGGCGATTAGATAATAATAAGACGCTTTTGATTCTTTAGCTAATTTCAACGCTGATTCAGCATGTAAATTAGCTTTTAGGGAATTGCCCTTTTTAGAAAAATATTCTGATAAATTAATGTCGCATATAGCACTTTCATCTTTTAATTCTAAACTATCAAATATTTTTTTTGATTTTTCAAATAAAGTTGGAATTTGTAATTGATTTGTTTTTAAATAACAATAGCCTAGGTTATTTGATATAAATCCTAATAATTCTGGATCTTTTTCAAACAAGTTCTTTTCTTTAAGTGCTAATTTGAAATAAAAAATTGCTGCTTTGAAATTATTTTGTTCTCTATAAACATTACCAATGTTATTCAAACAAGATCCTTTTGGGCAGCTATTTTTTTTGTCATCAAATTTGTCAATTAAAAACATCGCGTCTTTATAACATTTTATAGCAAGCACATTTTCTCCAATTGATTGATTTATGTTACCAATTAAAACTAAACTTTTAAATTCATGCTTGTAAAGTTTATTTTCTTTAAAATAGTTATAAGCCTTTTTAGCCGAAAGTTCTGCGCCTAAATAGTCATTTATGTCGTTTTGGATAAGTGATTTGTTAAGATTAATTAAGGCAATCTCATATTTATTGTTCATAAATTGATAAATCTTATCTGCTTTTGAATAATTATAAAAAGCAGAGTCTTTAACTTTTGTTAAATGATAAAAATGTCCTTTATACTTATGATATCTTGCAATTCCTAAACTATCTTTTTTTTCAAAAACTTTGTTGCTGTATAATTTTATTACTTTTTCGAAACTTTTAAAATTATTTGCTTTTAAATATAAATAATTGATTTTACTCAAATACTCCCTAGTCAAACTATCGTTCCTCTCCAAATCCAAAAAACCAAGCGCTTTATCATTGTACTTTATCCTTTTTTCAAAATCCAAAGTGTCATTTCCGGCTAAGTCAAGGTATTTTTGGATAGAGTCATTGGTAGCGGTAGTTTTTTTATCGGCTAAGTTGGAGTTGCAACCGATGAATATAACAAGAAGTATTAATAAAAAGACAGCTCTTTTGTTCATATAGCCAATTTAATTAAAAATCATATTATCCCTATTGCAATGGCGATTAATTGTGTTCGAAGTTTTTTTATTGCTGAGATTATTGAGGAATAAAAAGCGGTAACCGAACCGGTTATCGTTGTTGATACATTGTCGGAAGTAGTTGTTATAGATATTTCAATGGTTAGATTAGAGTCTTTTTCTTTTTTATTGGTAGAATTTGGCGTGGTAATTTCGTTTAAAATTTTCTCTGAATTCTCATCAAAATCTGTAAGGGAATCAAATTCATAAGTAATGGTCTCATCACCTGTTTTAATTTTTAAATAGGCAGATTCGTGTTTGTTTTTATCTTGGGCGATACCCAAAGAGGAAAACAAAACAAAAGTTAGACAAATCAATAATATTTTTTTCATAAAAACAGTCGCTACTTTAAAACAATACAGCCCAAGCTTTAAGTCGTCCAAACATCAAAGCCAAGGCTGCATTTTGGTTGGTTTTTGCATACTCCTGTTTAATAACAAACCCAAAATAAACAGAACAAAATTTCAATTAATTTTCACCAAATAAGATACCACTCAAATTTAGCTACATACTCAAGATGGTAAGTCTTGCTTTTTTACCAATAATAAAATAGATTTTTTATTGAAGTAAAATTAAAAGACAAAAACGACTTACTGTTACACTAAAAGTGTACATTTTGTTAAAGTTTGCGAATGAAGGAATAAATCTAGGAGAACTTAAATAAAACCTTGTTTTCTAGCTTCTCTTAGAATGTCTTCGTCCGTGCCTTTTTCAATGTCAAAAAACTCTTTGATGATTACTTTTCTTTTGTCAATGGCACTTTTGGATAGGTTTAAATAGTCGGGAAGATTTTTTGTTTGTATGCCTTGAGACAATAACATAATTATTTGTCTGTTATAGCTGTCCAGCACTTTGTCTGATTCTTTTAATTCTTGCTTGAGACTAATAATGGTACTGCTGAAATAACTTTCACCTTTTACAATGGTGTCAAAAGCAACCAAAAATTCATCGGCCAAAATATCACTTTTCACCAAAAGCCCTTCAGGATTGCCTTCTTTTAAAACTTTAAGTAATAATAGTGATTCCGAATGTGAGGTTAGCATCATGATTTTGGTTTTCGGTAAATATTGTCTGATTATCGGAACCAGATCAGCACCACAATGAATATTTTTCTCGACAAATGGTGGCATGGTGTAATCTATCATCACTACATCAAAAGGTGTTTTGGTAGTTGAGATTAAATGATAAGCAGATTCACAGCTAAATGCAGTTTGTATATCTAAAATATAACCATAAGGATTATATGATAATATCGATTTATAGCCTTCAATAATCGGAGGATGATCGTCAATCATTAATACAGTTACTTCCATACTCAAGTTTTAGTAAATGTATTATTTTTCTTCTATATCTCCAAATAATTTCCGCCGGCGATTCGGGTGATGATTAAATCGACATTGTCTTTATAGGATTTGGAGAATGGTAATTTAGTGGTGGAATTTTTAATATAACAAACCGTATTTCCGGTATGAATTCTCGAAACCTGTTCGACATTGATAATATAACTGTTGTGAATGCGTAAGAATTGTGTTTGTGGTAAAACGGTTTCAAAATGCTTTAAGGTCTTGAAGGCCGTAATCATTTCGCCATTATTCAAGTGAATATCGGTGGAGTTGTTATCGGCTTCAAAATATAGAATATCATTTGAATCGATATAACGATAATCACCATAGGATTTGACACAAATTATCAATGATTGTTCTTTTTGAACTAGAATCGGATTTTCAACCGTTGCCGGAATTGTTTTTACTTCAACCTCTGTCTCTGCTGTTTCTAACTCTTCGGTTAGGGTTTCATCCAAAACTTCAAAAGTCGCTGCCGGATTTTTGACTTCCATGTGTGGTAAATCGGACTTGATGGCGCGGTCAAATTTGAGTATTGCTTTTCTAAAATCATTGATGTCTAAAGGCTTTAGTAAGTAATCAACTACTTCATATTTCAAGGCGTCGTAAGCTAAATCTTTTTTGGCTGTAGTGATGATGATTTTAGGAACAACACTTAGATAACGATACAATTCATTAATCAATGACAAAGAAAGATTACTTTTTTTATCAGAAGGATCAATTTCGAGAAAAACTAAATGGGGTTGGTGTTCTAAGATAAGATTTACGCCTTCGTCATAACTATTGGCTGATGCGACAAATGACAAGTTACGAAAGCGCTCAGCTATTGCCTGAGTTTTCGTGACATCGTCCTGATTGTCATCAATAATTATATAAGTGTGGCTCATGAACGCTTTTCCGTGATTTAGGAGAAAGCATCATCAGTTAAATTGACAGGTAGTTTTGGGGAAACTAATTGTTGGGCTAAGATTGCATTTTATAATTAATCCGAAAAATAAAAACGATTAAACGTCCGTATTTTCGTTGTAACGAAATTATAATTTTGATAGCTCAATGTTAGTAAATGTTGACAGAAACGTTAATACTGTTAATATGTGTGTTTTAAATCGGATAAATCCTTACAAAAACAAAAAGCCCAAACTCTTAGTGAATTTGGGCTTTTTTCCTCTTTCGAGGTAATGACAATAGGTTGGTATTACATCTTCATCAACCAGTTTCTCATCGAAACTTCGTTGCCAATTATGTCTCTCAATGCTGAAATCTTAACGCGGTCCTGTGCCATGGAATCTCTGTGGCGTATGGTAACGGTTTCATCCTCTAACGTTTGGTGATCAACCGTAATACAGAATGGTGTTCCCAACGCATCTTGTCTTCGGTAACGACGACCCACCGCATCTTTTTCGTCATAAGCAACATTGAAATCCCATTTTAAATCTTCGATGATTTTTTGAGCCACTTCCGGCAAACCGTCTTTTTTTACTAATGGTAAAACCGCTGCTTTGGTTGGTGCCAAAACCGATGGCAAACTTAAAACGGTTCGGGTTGAACCATCTTCCAACGTTTCTTCTTTTAAAGATGTGGCGAAAACTGATAAGAACATTCTATCCAACCCAACCGAGGTTTCTACTACGTAAGGCACATAGTTAGAATTGGTTTCGTTGTCAAAATATTGCAGTTTTTTGCCGGAGAATTGTTCGTGTGCTTTTAAATCGAAATCGGTTCTTGAGTGAATTCCTTCTAGTTCTTTGAATCCGAAAGGGAAATTAAACTCGATATCCGCTGCCGCATTGGCGTAGTGTGCTAATTTTTCGTGGTCGTGGAAACGGTAATTTGCTGCGCCTAAACCAAGCGATAAATGCCATTTCAAACGGTTTTCTTTCCAGTATTCGTACCATTTCATTTCTTCACCTGGTTTTACGAAAAACTGCATTTCCATTTGTTCAAATTCGCGCATGCGGAAAATGAATTGTCGCGCTACAATTTCGTTACGGAAAGCTTTTCCGGTTTGGGCAATTCCAAACGGAATCTTCATTCTTCCGGTTTTTTGAACGTTTAAGAAATTTACGAAAATACCTTGAGCGGTTTCCGGACGCAAGTATAAATCCATCGCATTCTCAGCAGAAGCTCCGAGTTTGGTGCCAAACATCAAGTTGAATTGCTTCACATCCGTCCAGTTTCTTGAACCGGTTTCCGGATCGGCGATTTCTAACTCTTCGATTAACGCTTTGACATCTTCTAAATCTCCGGCACCAAGAGAACGACCCATTCTTTCCAGAATTTCACGCTCTTTTGCCAAGTATTCCATCACACGCGGGTTGGTGGTTTTGTATTGTTCTTCGTCAAACGATGCTCCAAAACGCTCGCGGGCTTTTTCAATTTCTTTTTTGGCTTTCAGGTTTAATTTTTCAGCATAATCCTCAATTAAAACGTCGGCTCTGTATCTTTTTTTAGAATCCTTGTTGTCAATCAACGGATCGTTAAACGCATCCACGTGACCCGAAGCTTTCCAAGTGGTTGGATGCATCAAAATTGCGGCGTCTAAACCGACAATATTTTCATGCATTTGCACCATGGCTTTCCACCAATATTCCCTAATGTTCTTTTTTAATTCGACTCCGTTTTGCGCATAATCATACACTGCGCTCAAACCATCGTAGATTTCGCTTGACGGAAAAATAAATCCGTACTCTTTTGCATGCGAAACTACATTCTTAAATAAATCTTCTTGTTTTGCCATAATGTTGCAAAAATATAAAAAGCGATGATAAAAAAAGGGCTAAAAATCAATTAGAATAGAATTTTTTTATAATTTTATGTAAGAAAATTACTTTTTTATGTTGAATCACCTGCTGAATTTATTTTTTCCAAAGTCGTGTGCCGGTTGTCATTCCTTTTTATTGCATGACGAATTGGTGATTTGTACGCAATGTCGGCACGAAATTCCGCTGACCAATCACCACAAGATTCAAGAAAATGAAGTGTTCCAAAAATTCTATGGTAGAATTCCGTTAGAGTTTGGTGCTGCCTTATTTTATTTCCACAAAAAAGGAATTGTTCAGGAAATGATGCATCAATTGAAATACAAAGGAAATCAGGAAATTGGCCAAATTGTAGGCGATTGGTATGCGGCAGAATTAAAAGATTTGGAAGCCATTACAACCATCGATTACATCATTCCGGTTCCGTTGCACAAAAGAAGATTTCGCGAACGCGGGTACAATCAGGTGACGAAATTTGGACAAGCTTTGGCACAAAACTTAGCGATTCCTTATGAAGAAACCATTTTGCAACGAAAATTATATACCAAAACCCAAACCAAGAAATCACTTTTAGGTAGGGCTGACATTAGTAAGACTATTTTTGACGTAACTTTTTCAGAAAGTCATCATGGAAAACATTTTTTGCTGATTGATGATGTAATTACAACCGGTTCAACACTAGAGGCTTGTAGTCGTGAACTGCTCAAAATTCCGGATGCGAAAATCAGTATTGTTTGCATGGCGATGTCACACAGTTAATTTTATAGAAAAAGAGTAAATGAAAATATTTTCTTATATTCGTGATGAATTAACTCCTTAAATTTATAGTTATGAAAAAAATATTTTTAGGAATTGCCCTTATTATTTTGTGCCAAAGTTGCTTTAGCTACAAAGCAATGGACAACGATCCAACAAAGATGGAAACGGGTAAAACATATAAGATTAAGCAAAATCATAAGTATTCGAAAGTAGTCTTTCATGATGTAAAAGACAACACAATATTGGTTTCAGAAGATTTTGAGGAAAAACAAATTCCCATAAATGATATCACAGACATCAAAAAAAGGAAATTCTCCATAGTCAAGACTGTAGCGCTACCTTTGTCCATAATAGCCGGTCTGGTAGGACTCTTCGCTCTATCATATAATTGACCTTCAAGAAGGGAAAAAAACTTTGTAAATAATGGGTTAATGACCAATTTGTTAACTTTCGGCTAAAACATTTCATTCGCACTGAATATAATTGTTATTTTGTGCTTTGAAAAAATGCTTTATGCCAAAAATCCACTTCAAATATTTTTCTTTACTGCTGATTCTTTTAACCATTGGATGTGCCAAGCGCGGCTCGATTACCGGTGGTACGAAAGATACAATTGCTCCGGTTTTAAAATCGAGTTTGCCTAAAAATTTTTCGACCAATTTTACCGGAAAAGAAATCAAGTTGGTTTTTGATGAATATGTAAAGCTGAAAAATGCTAATAAGCAGTTGATTATTTCACCACCTATGAAAAATCAACCTGAGATTTTACCTTATAATGCCAGCAAAATAGTGACTATCAAGATAAAAGATACTCTTTTGCCGAATACCACTTATAGTTTCAATTTTGGTCAAAGTATAGAAGACAATAACGAAGGCAATCCGTATTCCCAATTTAAATACGTTTTTTCTACCGGCAGTTATATTGATTCCTTGGCGCTGAGTGTAAAGGTCAAAGATGCTTTGGAAAGGAAAACGGATAATTTTGTATCGGTAATGTTGTATGAAATCAATGAAAAATTTAATGATTCGACGATTTATAAAGATACGCCAAGGTATATTACCAATACTTTAGATAGTTTGCAAGTAGTCAAACTCGAAAACCTAAAGGAAGGAAAATATCTTTTGGTGGCTTTGAAGGACAACGGCAATAATCTATACAACCCGAAGTCGGATAAAATTGGTTTTCAAAAACAATACATTAGCATTCCGAACGACACTATTTTTGAATTAGAATTATTTAAAGAGACTTTACCGTTTAAAGCTTTTAAACCAACATTGGCTGCAAAATCACGAATGTTGATGGGTTATGAAGGCAAAGGTAAAGACACTAAAGTAATGGTGAAAAATGGTTCTGAAAGCATTCCATCATTGGTTACTCAAATGGCTAAAAAAGATTCGTTGCAAATTTGGTTCAAACCTGTAAAAGCAGATTCGCTCCAAGTGACTGTTGAAAAAGACAAGTATAAAACAGATTTCATTGTTAAAATGAAAGCTGCAAAAGCAGACACTATTAATATTAGTTCGGATTTTAGTGGGAATTTACCACTTCGAGGGCGATTTTCTATGACTAGTGTTACGCCTTTAGTGAAATTTGATAAATCTAAAATCAGTATTAGAAGCAAAGATTCTACGGTAGTTGATTTTACTGCCGAGTATGATGATTTTAACCAAAAAATGTATCTAGATTTCAAAAAAGAACCATTGGAAAGCTACAGTATTCAAGCAATGCCGGGTGCTATGACTGATTTCTTTGAAAAGGAAAATGACACACTTAACTTTAAAGTAAGCACCAAGAATTTATCAGATTATGCCAATTTAAGGGTTGTTCTGGAAAATGTCAAGACATTTCCGTTGATTGTAGAACTTACAGATAAAGATGGAAAAGTCAAATACACAGAATATACTGAAAGCGCTACGACTATTAATTTTGACGCAATTGAACCCTCAAAATATACTTTGAGAATCATCTACGATAACAATAAAAACAAGGTTTGGGACACGGGAAGCTTCTTAGAAAAACGTCAAACGGAAGAGGTCATTTATCTACCCGGTGAGATTGATGTTCGCCCGAATTGGGATTGGATACAGCCTTTTAGTTTGAAATAAGATTGAAGATTAACTATTTTTGATTGCCGAATTATTGTATTTTAAAATCGTCTTTGTCTTCCAAAAAAGCCAATTTACTTCTCGTTTCTAATATTTTTTCTTTGTTTAATTCGATTATAAAAACGCCATCTGTTTCTTGTGGTTCCAATACATAATTCCCTAGAAAATCAACGGCTTGCGAATGACCGACGTATTCTAAACTATTACTGTCAGTTCCAATTCTGTTGACGCCAATCGCATAACTCATATTTTCTACGGCGCGCGCTTTTAGCAAAATATCCCAAGCATTGATGCGTGGTTTTGGCCAATTGGCAACATAAATTAATAGGTCATAATTTTCCACATTTCGCGAAAAAACCGGGAAACGCAAATCATAACAAATCAACGGACAAATCTTGAATCCTTTGTAATCAATGATTAATTTTTCGGTTCCGGCTGTATATACTTTGTCTTCTCCTGTCAACGTAAACAAATGTCGTTTGTCGTAAGTTTTGAGGTCGCCATTCGGAAAAACAAACACCAAACGGTTGTAAAAATTACCGTTTTCTTCAATTACCAAACTTCCTGTAATGGCGCAGTTTTTGGCTTTCGCCAAATGTTGGAGCCAAGAAATGGTTTCGCCTTGCATAGTTTCAGCAACATTTCTCGGATTCATGGTAAAGCCTGAGGAAAACATTTCGGGAAGGACAATCAAATCGACGTCTTCCATAAAACCCGTTATTTTTTGGGCCAAATGACTTCGGTTTTCGGTTGGATTTTCCCAAGATAATGTGGTTTGGATTAAGGCTATTTTCATTTTTTTAAGGGATAAGGGAAAAGAAATAAGGGATAAGTTTATTTAATGGTTATTTCGTCAATAAAAATAAAGGCATCGCCACCGGCTCCTTGATGCCATTCTGGTAATTTACCGTAATTATAGGCTTTAATTTTTACGTATTTGGCTTTGATAGCTGAGTTTAATTTGACACCAAAATTGGTCACCGTATTTTCAGTTTCTGCTGGATCAAGTGTATTGTCAATGGTTCTGGCTAAAGTAAAGTTCACATTATCAGTAGACACATAATATTCTACTTTTGTAGGCATCAAAATCCAAGAGCGCGAATCTTGAAGAAAAGTGCTGTTGCATTCGGTAATGGTTTTTTCAGATTGCAAATCTACAGTCGCTTCAAAATCTTGACCTTGATATCCTTGCCAATCGCCCTTTCTCCAGTTGGTAGTTCCGTTGATTCCGTCTAACAAACCTTCCGCACCGCCGGCATGGTATTGCGGGTTGTATTTTGATTTGATGTCGATGGAGTAATTGTTGGGTTTTTTGAAGAAAGTTGCAGAAATTGTGTCGCTGGTTGCCATAAAATCAGGTGCGAGATAGGCCTCAATTTTTGAGGTTTCGTCTATGATGAATGGTTTTTCATAAAGTTGAAATGTTTTATTATTGTCCATTCTGTAATACGCTTTAAGGCTTTTTTGATCATCCAAAAAATCAAGTTTATTGTAGAGAATGCTAATTTCAATCTTTTCTTTAAACGACTTACTTTTGGCTTCAATAACCGGAACAGGAATTATAGGTTGCCATGAATCTTGATGTGGTTTTTTTTGAAATTCCTCTAATCCGAAATACTGCAAATAATCTCCAGTTCTGGTTTTATCTATGTAATCAACTTTATTTTCATTCAATTGTACTTTAATGGTTTTAAAGTAAGGTTCAGTAGTACTCCAGCCTGCTTTCCCCGGTGTAACCGCATAAATTCCCATTGAACTCAACACATACCAAGCGCTCATTTGGCCACAATCTTCATTGCCAATCAAACCATCGGGCGTGTTTTTGTAGAATTCGTTTAGAATATAATTGATTCTTTTGACTGTTTTTTCGGGTTTGCCGATGTAGTTGTACAAATAAGTCATGTGATGACTTGGCTCGTTCCCGTGCGCGTATTGTCCAATCAAACCGGTAACGTCAACTTGCTCACGTCCTGTGGTTTTGCTTTCGCTGTTGAACATTTTGTCTAATTTGGCTTCAAATTTTTCGGCTCCGCCGTATGCTTCAATCATCCCGGGAATGTCTTGCGGCACAAAAAAAGAATAATGCCATGAATTGCCTTCAGTAAAGTTGTTATTGACTTCTCTTGGGTCAAAAGGTTTGTCCCAACCGCCGTTTTTCTTTGGTCGCATAAAACCGGTGTTCCAATCGAAGACATTTTTCCAGCTTTGCGAGCGTTTCATGAAATAATCGTAATCGTCTTTTTTGTTTAAAATCAAAGCCATTTGCGCAATACACCAATCGTCATAAGCATATTCCACCGTTTTGGAAACGCTTTCGTGTTCATCATCCATCGAAATAAAACCTTGTCTTTTATAGGCTTCCAACCCTAAATGATCCAACATCGCAGAATGTTTTGCGGCTTCAAAAGCTTTTTCGTAATCAAAACCTTTGATGCCTTTAGCCATTGCATCGGCCATGACAGAAACCGAATGGTAACCAATCATACAATCGGTTTCATTCGACGCCAATTCCCAAACCGGTAATCTTCCACCTTGTTCGTATTGTTTTAAAAAGGTATTGATGAAATCGGTGGTCCGTTTCTTTTCGATTAAAGTATATAAAGGATGCGCACCACGAAACGTATCCCAAAGCGAGAATACAGAGTAATAATCAAAACCTTCGGCTTTGTGGATTTTGTTGTCGCGACCACGGTATTTGCCGTCGATGTCTTGGGCAATATTAGGTTGCACCATCGTATGGTATAAAGCCGTGTAGAAAATGGCTAATTTATCCGTATTAGTTTCTGTGATTTGGATTTTAGCCAATTGTTGGTCCCAAAGTTTTTCGGCATCTTCTTTGACTTTATTAAAATTCCAGCCCGGAATTTCGCTCATGTTTAGTTTGGCACCTTCATAACCAGTTGGAGATAACGCTACTTTAACCCAAATTTTATCGCCTTTGCTTACGGATTTAGAAAAACTTAAAGCCAATTGTGTTCCTGTAAATAGTTTATCAGTCGAAGTGGCTTGCGCTGCATTGTTGTTTCTGATTTTGTTGATTTGCATCGGTTGGCTGAACTCAATTCGGGCAAAAACGTATTGATCCTTAGCCCAAGCTTCGCTTCTTCGGAGTATTTCAATGGTTTTAGAATTCACAATTCGCACTTCACCTTGTAACAATTTATCGCGGTGGTTTAAATCCAAAATGATGTTGGCTTTGCCCGAATTATTAAAAGTATATTGGTGAAAACCAACACGAGTAGAAGAAGTCAAAGCTACGTCAATGTTGTGTTTATCGAGCTTAACCGAATAAAATCCGGCTGTTGCTTTTTCTTTCGCATGAGAAAAGGTTGAGCTGTATTCTTTAGGGTTTAATGTTGGTTCGCCCATGGTTGGCATCAACATAATATCGCCATAATCAGTACAACCGGTTCCGTTTAAGTGTGTGTGAGAAAAGCCATAAATAGTATTATCGTCGTAATGATAGCCCGAACAGCCATCCCAACTGCCGTCAATTCTAGTATCGGGAGACAATTGTACCATTCCGAAAGGCACAGTTGCTCCTGGATAGGTATGTCCGTGACCACCGGTTCCAATCATAGGATTGACATGTTGGTGGAGATTTTGACCATAAGTTGAAATGGAAATCAGTAAAAATAAAGAGGTAAGTTGAAATTTCATTGCGTTGTTTGTTATGCGAAATATATAAAAATGCTTTTAATTAAATCTTGAGTTCGATATAAACCGGTAAATGATCTGACGGATATTTTAAGTCTTTGGAATCACTTAAAACGGCATACTTTTTTACTTTAAACGGATTCTCTTTGGATAAAAAGATATAGTCAATGCGTTTGGTTACGTTTTCGTTGTATTTAAAACCATTGAACGTTCCGATTGGTCCAAAAGGTTTTTCTTCTGAAATATCTCGGCTGTCAAGCATTTCTTTTTTCAGGTTGACAATTCGTTCTTCTGTTGGTTCCGAATTGAAATCGCCCATGAAAAAGATAGGGTAATTTTCGGTATTAAGTTCCTTGATTTTAGAAAGAATCAAAAGGATAGAATTGGTTCGTGCCAATTCACCCATGTGGTCTAAATGGGTATTGAAAATCCAAAAAGTTTGTTTGGTTTTGCTGTCTTTTAACAAAGCATAAGTGCAAACACGATTGAGTGCAGCATCCCAACCTTTGGAAATTTTATCAGGCGTTTCTGAAAGCCAAAAGGTGTTTTCTTGCAAGACTTTGAAACGGTCTTTTTTATAAAAAACATTGGATGATTCTCCTTTACCAACACCATCTCTGCCAACGCCGACATAACTATAATTTGGTAAGAGGGTTGCAATATCTGTCACTTGATGAGGTAAAGCTTCTTGAATTCCGAAAATATCCGGTTCGTTAAAAGTAACTTGTGAAGCCCAATAATCTTTGCGATTCGGCCATGCATTTTCACCATCAGAAGCGACATCTAATCTTATATTGTAAGTCATTAACTTTAGTTTTTGTGCCAAAATTGGATTTCCAAAAACCAAAAGCAGTAACAATGAAAAGAGAAATTTTTTCATGCGAATTAAAGTCAAAGTTTGTTACTGTAAATATACTTGATTTGATTTTATGGTATAAAAAAAACGCATTCAAATCAATGAATGCGTTTTGCCCTTCGACTGTACTTCGTCTACGCTCAGCATAAGCTGCTCAGGGTGACACAATATGAAATTATATTATACTCGCTTTTAAATATTCTCTGTTCATGCGAGCGATGTTTTCTAAAGAAATGCCTTTCGGACATTCTACTTCGCAAGCACCCGTATTGGTACAGTTTCCAAATCCTTCTTCGTCCATTTGACGCACCATGTTTAATACGCGTTGGGTTGCTTCTACTTTTCCTTGTGGTAACAAAGCATATTGCGATACTTTGGCACCCACAAATAACATAGCCGAGCCGTTTTTACAAGTTGCGACACAAGCGCCACAACCAATACAAGCAGCGGCTTCAAAAGCCCTGTCGGCGTCGTGTTTTGGAACCGGAGTGGCATTAGCATCAATCGTTCTTCCGGAAGTATTTACCGAAACGAAACCACCGGCTTGTTGGATTCTGTCAAAAGAACTTCTGTCCACCACTAAATCTTTTACTACAGGGAAAGCTTTACTTCTCCATGGTTCGATGTAAATGGTATCACCGTCGTTGAATTTACGCATGTGTAATTGACAAGTTGTTGTCCCGGTATCCGGGCCGTGTGCTCTACCGTTGATGTATAACGAACACATCCCACAAATACCTTCGCGACAATCGTGGTCAAAAGCCACCGGTTCTTTTTTGGTATTGATTAATTGCTCGTTCAATTGGTCTAACATTTCCAAAAATGAACTTGCAGTAGAAACATTATCTAATTTATAAGTTTCTATTTGACCTTTGGCTTTAGCGTTTTTTTGACGCCAAATTTTAAGGGTTATATTGATGTTTTTTGCTGCACTCATAATATCTTATTTGTAATTTCTAGCTGCAATTTTGATAAACTCGTATTTCAATTCTTCTTTGTTCAGAATTTCTTGGCTGATGTCATAACCCATGTATTCCCAGGCACCAACGAAGGCAAAGTTTTCGTCATCGCGAAGTGTTTCGCCTTCAGAATCTTGGTATTCTTCACGGAAGTGACCACCACAAGATTCTTTACGTTGCAACGCATCCATCGCCATTAATTGACCTAAATCAATAAAGTCGGCTACGCGAAGTGCTTTCTCTAATTCAGGGTTTAATTCGTCTGAACTTCCAGGTACGTAAACGTCTCTGTAGAATTCTTCTTTTAGCGCCGCGATTTCTCGAATAGCTTCGTTTAAACCTTTTTCGTTACGGGCCATACCGACTTTATTCCACATAATCAAACCTAGACGTTTGTGGAAATGATCTACAGATTTGGTTCCGTTATTGCTCAAGAATTTGTCGATTGCATTTTTAACGCTGTTTTCGGCTTCTGCAAATTCAGGAGAATCCGTTGAAATTTTTCCGGTTCTGATTTCGTCTGCCAAATAATTGGAAACGGTATAAGGCAATACAAAATAACCATCAGCTAAGCCTTGCATCAAAGCTGAAGCTCCTAATCTGTTGGCTCCGTGGTCAGAGAAATTCGCTTCTCCGGCAACGAAACAACCAGGGATTGTAGATTGTAAATTATAATCTACCCAAACGCCACCCATAGTATAGTGAACTGCCGGATAAATTTTCATTGGCGTTTCGTATGGATTCTCGTCTGTGATTTTTTCATACATCGCGAAAAGGTTACCATATTTTTCTTCCAACCATTTTTTACCCAATTTAGTCACTTCTTCTGCTGACGGATTGTGATTTCCTTGAGAATAAGCCGCTTGGCGACCTTTGGTTTGAATCTCGGTAGAGAAATCTAAGTAAACACCTTCGTTAGTGTCGTTAGCTTCAATGCCGTGACCTTCATCACAACGCTCTTTGGCAGCTCTAGAAGCTACGTCACGAGGAACCAAATTACCAAACGCCGGATAACGTCTTTCTAAGAAATAGTCTCTGTCTTCTTCTTTAAGTTGTGTTGGTTTTAATTTTCCGGCACGAATCGCTTCTGCATCTTCTTTTTTCTTTGGCACCCAAATTCTACCGGAGTTACGCAACGATTCCGACATCAAAGTCAGTTTCGATTGGTTTACGCCGTGAACCGGAATACAAGTTGGGTGAATTTGCACAAAACAAGGATTAGCAAATAATGCACCTCTTTTGTGTATTTTCCAACTGGCTGTAACATTACTTCCCATCGCATTTGTCGAAAGGAAATAAACGTTTCCATAACCACCAGTCGCTATAATTACGGCATGTGCCGAATGTCTTTCTAATTCACCGGTAACCAAGTTACGAGCGATAATTCCACGTGCTTTTCCGTCAATTTTTACCAAATCAAGCATTTCGTGACGGTTGTACATTGCTACGTTTCCAACTCCAATTTGTCTTGATAATGCTGAGTAAGCACCTAATAATAATTGTTGTCCGGTTTGTCCGGCAGCGTAAAAAGTACGTTGTACTTGTGTTCCACCAAAAGAGCGGTTGTCTAACATTCCGCCATAATCACGGGCAAAAGGAACGCCTTGAGCGACACATTGGTCAATGATATTAGCAGAAACTTCTGCCAAACGGTGAACGTTGGCTTCACGAGCTCTGTAATCACCACCTTTGATGGTGTCATAAAATAATCGGTAAGTACTATCACCGTCATTTTGGTAATTTTTGGCAGCGTTGATTCCACCTTGAGCAGCGATTGAGTGCGCTCTTCTTGGCGAATCTTGGAAACAAAATGCTTTTACATTGTATCCCATTTCTCCTAAAGAAGCAGCAGCAGAAGCACCGGCTAAACCAGTTCCAACAACGATTACATCGATTTTAGGACGGTTATTTGGAGCAACTAATTTTAAATGATTTTTATGGTTAGTCCATTTCTCTGAAATAGAACCTTCTGGTATTTTAGAATCTAACTTCATGATGTATACTGATGTTGATTATTTTAGAAAAAAGTGAATATAAACCGGAATCGTTGCAAATAATAGCGGAACTATAATGGCGAATGCCGCTCCGAATCCTTTGATGACCGGTGTGTACTTTGGGTTGTTTAAACCTAGTGACTGGAAAGCACTTTGGAAACCATGAAGTAAGTGGAAAGCCAAAACAAACATCGCCAAAACATAAAGTATTGTTGCGATTAAACCGGTTTTAGCGTCTTTAAAGAAAGCCACCGTGATTTTGTGTAAGTCTTTGTAACCTTCACCCATTTTTACACCAGCTTGGGTATTATAAAATTCTGTTCTGTTTCTGATTTCTAATCCCATTTGCTTCAATTGAATTGAATCTGTTGGAAAAAACTTTCCGTTATCAGTAGTGATGTAGTAATCTGCTTTTTGACCCATTTGATCCACAGTGATGGTTTGCAATGGCATTTTTTCATCAAAATGCATAACTGCCCAAAAGTTAACCATGTGTGTTACAATAAAAACCAAAATCAATGTTCCCAAAACGGCCATGTTTCTTGAAGAAAAACTACTGTTTTTGGAAGGATTGTTTTTGGCATAGCCAATAGGTCTTGCTTTTACATTTTGATAAGTCAATAAAAACCCATCAACGGCATGGAAAAGAATTGAAATGTAAGTTAGATAAGAAAGAAGTTTTACTGCCGGATTAGAGGTCATGAACAACGCATACTTGTTGAACGCTGAAGCATCGCTAAAAATTAATTGAAGATTTCCTGCTAAGTGACCTGCTAAAAACAAGCATAAAAATAAACCTGTAAGAGCCATCCAATATTTTTTTGCTAAGGATGACTTTAAAAGTGCAGATTTTGCCATAATTGTGTATAATTTGTTTAAAAAAATCACACAAAAATACACCTATTTGGTATTAACTACAACCTTTTCGCTCTAATTTATAATGAATTTAAAGTGAGATTAACACTTGTTGATTTTCAATTGTTTAAATGGCTTTTTTTGGTCAAAAAAATTAAACAAAACTATCTAACATAACTCGGAATCAAACCTCTTAATCCCATGTCGACAACATTTTCGCCAATAGAAGGTTCAAATTTTCCGTCAGCGGTAACTTCGTGCCACTCAAAACTGTTGTTAATTGACAACGAAAGAGTAATCACAATATCATCTGTTTCGTTTCCATTGATAACCAAATTGGAAGCAAATCTTCCGGTAACCACACAAGAACCTTGTGGAATAGGCGAAGTTGTTGCAATAGGATTTGGAACTGTAGTGGCATTAGCGGGTGCTTGGCCAGACGAAGAATAAGGTTGGTTGTTTAAGCCAAATGCCCAGTAACCCTGAGTTCTGTTGCCATCGACTTGAAAAATGTTATTGCCAATATTAAATTCGCTTATGTAAGTATTGTATCCAACAAAACTGGCTAAAGTTCCGGTATAATCAATATTTTGGTGTCGTATATTGATTTGGTAATTCTGATAAGACAAAGAAACACGCATCCATTCATAACTGCCGGAAGCGATTTCACTCAAAGGGATTTTTAGGAAAGTTTCACCTTCGGATACTATTTTAGATTGATCAAAATCGATGGCCGAAGCACCTCCTAAATTGGTTTCAGGCGCATGATAAATAATCGTTCCTTGACCAATTTGTGTGAAAGCATTTGGAGCCAATTCCATGTAATGAGCCGAAATAGTATTGAAAATTGGTGATTGAGCGGCATTTCCTGCAGCAACGGTTGAAGGTTGCCCTAAATTATTCAATCGAGCCTGATTTTCATCAAATTGGAATTTGATAATCAACATCGGTTCTTCAGGTGCATTATCACTGCTGCACGAAAAGAACGGCAGCGCGGCGATCAGGAAGAGTAAAAGGATATATGCTTTTTTCATTGGGTTTTGATTTTTTCCGCTACACTGCAAACAATTTGGCTGCGCTTTGGATGATTGATTTTTGATTGATTATGTTAAGACGATGTTAATGTGTTTTTGTTACATCTTCATCTATAACGAGAATATAGTCTGCTTTATTATAATCTTCGGGCATTATTTTTTCTAAATCTTTTTGTTCCAATGTAGCAATGGTGATTATTTGCAGATTTGGCGTGTTTTTTTTCAGATACCAATTGATGCCTTCAAAATTGTCGGAATGATAAGTGCCGTTGTAGTGAATGAAAATACTTCCGTCTTTTAAATTCTTTTCGATAAAATAAGCCATCGTCGCATCTTTACTGGCTTGCGCTTTCGGCATATTCGGACTCGCATGATCGCCCATCATTTTCATCATGTTGACATAACCCGGCAAATTTTCATCATAAGCGATTGGCAAAGGTGCAATCCATGCTTTTTCTTCAGCAGTCAATGTTTCTAAAGCTTCAAATCCTTTTTTAGAAACCGCAGCCGCATATCTTCTGGGAATATTTGTGGCGATAAAAGGCAATTTGTTTTCCTTAGCAAAATCAACCAAAGGTTTATAATCAGTTTTATAATTGGGCCAAAGTCGAGCAGTCGTATCCAATTGTTTTTGGTTGATTTCTCCTTTCAAATATTGGTCTAATGGCGCCTGGTTGTCGGCTTCAATCATTTCTGCACCAAGAACTAGCGGCTTTTTTACAGCTAAATCTTTCGTTAGTTCCAATTGTAACCAATGCACCACTGAATTATTATGGTATTCGCCAAACAAAACCACTTGCGATTTTTCAGCAGCCTTCAGAAGTTTGGCATAAGTCGTCTTTTTGCCTTTCTTGTCAAATAACTGATAAGCCTTTTTGTCCTGAGCATTAAGTCCAAAACATATCAAAAATGCGATGAATAACGTAACCTTTTTCATGGGATTAATTTTGCTTAAAATTATTCATTAATCGTTGAATAAAAAAATGTGTCCCAAAAAAGAATATTTTTGTTCTCAATACTTATGAAAACTCAAAACAATAATTCGGCTTTTTTAGATTATTTGCGTCATTTTATCAATGATTCAGATAAGCATTTGGAACAATCACTGACCGAAATTGCCAATCACTTCAAGATTTTGTCTTTAAAAAAGAACCAATTTTTAGTCGATGAAAATCAAGTTTGCCGTTATTTCTGTTATGTTGAAAGTGGCATTTTGCAACACGCCATTTTAGTTGATGATGAAGAGAAAACCACCTATTTAGCCATGCGAAATTCGGTTACATCGTCTTTAAATAGTTTCCTCAATACAATTCCGTCCAGAAAAAGCATTAAAGCACTAGTCGATTGCCAACTTTGGGTAATTGATTTAGAGTCTTTCAACTATTTGTTAGCCAATAACCAAGCGTTTCATCAATTTTATTACAATTTAATCGAAAGACAGATCATTTTGATTGACGATTATCGCATCGACTTACTGACGTTAACACCGGAAGAACGCTACAAAAAATTATTAGTCACTGAACCCAAACTTTTGCAAGAAGTGCCGCTGCATTATTTGGCTTCTTTCCTCGGTATTTCCAATCGCCACATGAGTCGTATTCGAAAAAACAGCCATTAATTTTTCACCACAAATTCGCGAACTTTATTTTATTTTTAATCTGCGAATCTGCGGTGAACAAAAAATAACGCCATTTGGCTACTTATCGCTTTAGAGTAATCCGTAATTTTGGTAAACTATAATCTAGGAAGTCTAACAATCCAAAAATCTAATAATCTAATATGAAATACCATCAAATAGACCGCGATTTGTTTGTAAAAAACAGGGCCAAATTCACGGCACAAATGAAACCGAACAGCGTGGCTGTTTTTAATTCAAATGACATCTATCCGGTTTCTGCCGATAGTTCTTTACCTTTTGCACAGCACAGAGATATTTTTTACTTGTCAGGTGTTGACCAAGAAGAAAGCATCTTATTGCTTTTTCCTGACGCACCGTATGAACATTTGAAACAAATTTTATTCTTAAAAGAAACCAACGAGCACATTGCAATTTGGGAAGGCGAGAAGCTGACGAAAGACAGAGCGTTTGAAGTTTCCGGCATTAAATCGGTGATTTGGTTACAAGATTTTCACAAAACTTTGAAAGAAGTGATGGCTTACGCCGAAACGATGTACATCAACACCAATGAGCATTACCGCGCGAGTATTGAAACCGAAACCCGTGAAGCGCGTTTTGTCAAATGGTGGAAGGAAAATTATCCGGCGCATAAAGTCGAAAAATCCAACCCAATTTTACAAAGATTGCGTTCGGTAAAAGAAAGCGAAGAATTGGATTTAATCCAAACCGCCTGTGAGATTACTGAGAAAGGTTTCCGTAGAGTGCTCAACTTTACCAAACCTAACGTAATGGAATACGAAATCGAGGCCGAATTCGCTCACGAGTTCCTCAGAAATCGTTCCAAAGGATTCGCCTATACGCCAATCATCGCTTCGGGAAACAATGCCAATGTGTTGCATTATATTGAAAACAACCAACAATGCAAAGCCGGCGATTTATTGTTGTTGGACGTTGGTGCCGAATATGCCAACTATTCCAGCGATATGACCAGAACGATTCCGGTTTCGGGGAAATTCAGTGACCGACAAAAAGCAGTTTACAATGCAGTTTTGCGCGTGAAAAACGAAGCGACTAAAATGTTGGTGACCGGCAATTATTGGAAACAATACCACGTTGAGGTTGGCAAAATCATGACTTCAGAATTGCTTGGCTTAGGCCTAATCGACAAAGCCGATGTACAAAACGAAAACCCGGATTGGCCGGCATATAAAAAATATTTCATGCACGGAACGTCACACCACATGGGATTAGACACGCATGATTACGGGCTATTGCACGAAGCCATGCAAGCCAATATGGTGTTCACCGTAGAACCTGGAATTTATATTCCGGCAGAAGGTTTCGGCATCCGATTGGAAGATGATGTCGTGATTCAGTCAACCGGAGAACCGTTTAACTTGATGCGAAATATTCCGATTGAGGTTGAGGAAATTGAGAGTTTGATGAATTCCTAATCTAGGGAAAAGGGATAAGTAAAAAGGGATAAGACGGCTCACGATTGTGGGTCGTTTTTTTGTTCGAATCTTATTTTTTGAAATAAAGGATCACTTTTTTTCTTAATATCAATCTTTGTAGTCGTTGCAATTCTATCGTTTTTAAAATGTCTGGAAATATTTTTAGATAAATCTTTATAATTATTACTTCCATTATCATATGGACGATAGTAGATTTTTATTTTATCACAGTTAGGGTTTTCAAATATTTGGCTGAGTAAAAATTTATCTGATGTCTCGCATGAATGTCCCATTATTAAAACTCTAAACTTATTAGAGTTCATAAAAGCGATTAAGTTTACTAAATTTTCTTCTTCACCATATTCATGATTTTTCAAATTATTGAGAAAAACATTTCCTTTTTCTTTTAAAGAACCATAATCATTATCTTCATCATCACCGTAACCAAAAATGATATATGGATTTTTATCATTGGATAATTCTCCATGTATATAATTCACTTCTGTTTTGTAAAGTTTGTTTTTTAAATATTCGTAGTATAATCTGGCTGTCGGAGTATAATTAAAACTCAAAAAATATGTCACATATGTTTCGTTCTTTTCTATGTCACTATTGTTTATTTCTTCTTCAAGACTTTTTAAAATTTCATTTGTATCATCTAAGGTGAATGAATATTTTTCACAAATATTTTTTTCTAAGTAATTTACAAGAAGTTTTTTCACATCTTCAAACTCTTCATTTAATCTTTGGACGCTATTTGGATATTTATATATATTCTTTTCTGGAATAGCAATCCCTTTTAATATGTTGTAATAAATAGCTTCAATCCCTGACCAATTTATAGTTGTGCTTTCATTACAAATTATTTTAAAAAACTCATTTTCAAACTTAAAAATAACCTCTCGATCGGCACCTTTAGATGTGTAAAACATTAAACGCTCTTTGTTAAAATAAAAACCAGTATGATCGTTTATATATTCATCTATGTTGGATTTAAAATCATTAAAATTATTGATTATTCCATAATTAGAATAATATTGATCAAAAAGGTCATGAGTATAGACAAACTTTTTGTACTCTTCAGTCTTTACTTTATTCTTGAAATTACTCCAAAAAGCGTCTATAAAATGTCCGTAACTCGTCGGCAACCCATGCGCTAAGTCAAATCCATTTCCAATAATAACCAATCTGTTCATATTCAAATCCTTTTCTCAAATATAGGAATTTTACGTTTAGTATTGTCATTCCGACTGAAAGGAGGAATCTCATCATGAGATGCTTCCTTCGTCAGCATGACAATAATAATGACAAATCAGGCTAAATATACTATGTCTTATATGGTTAAAAAACTATTTTTGTAGCTATGAAAACCATCACTTATAAAAACACCAAAATCTCTTTTACCGACGAAGGTAAAGGTACAGCTGTAGTTTTATTACACGGTTTTCTCGAAAACAAAACGATGTGGCAGGCTTTTGTGCCCGAACTTTCGAAGAAACACCGCGTCATTACCGTTGATTTATTGGGTCATGGTGAAACCGAATGTCTCGGTTATGTGCATGCGATGGAAGACCAAGCCGATATGTTGTTTGCCTTATTTATGCATCTTAAAGTTCGGAAAGTAGTTCTCGTTGGGCATTCTATGGGCGGTTATGTGGCTTTGGCTTTCGCCGAATTGTACCCCGATTTTATGAAAGGTTTGTTTTTACTGAATTCAACTTCTCGTGCGGATAGTGACGAACGCAAAATGAATCGCGATAGAGCAATAGTTTGTGTTAAGCAGAATTATGGTGCTTTTGTGAGCATGTCGATTGCCAATTTGTTTAGTGAAGACAATCACGAACGCTTAGCCGACGAAATCGAAAAGGTAAAAGAACAAGCTTTGAAAACACCTTTGCAAGGTATTGTTGCTGCTTTAGAAGGCATGAAAATCCGAAAAGACCGTGAAGTAATTTTACATTTTGCGCCTTATCCGATGCAGTTGGTTTTAGGTCAAAAAGATGGTGTTTTACACTACGAAGACAGTTTGGAACAAATTGAAGGAACGAAAGTCGAGTTGACCACTTTTCCAGATGGACATATGAGTCACATTGAAAACGAGGCGGCATTGATGAAAGTGTTGTTGGGTTTTTTGAAGAAGGTATAAACGCCTTTGTGCTCTTGGCGTAATGCCTTTGCGACCTTTGCGGTTCAAATCAATTTATTTTCTCCTCAAAAGCCTTTTCCAAATTAAAAATCTCTTGTAGCAAAACTACAATCTGTTCTAGATAGGCTTCCATAATTTCAGGCGAAATGACTTCGGTTACTTCTTTATCTTGTTTGAAATTAAAAGGCAAAAATCCGGATTTTAAATTTTTAAACGAAATGATTCCGGCTTCAATTTCTCTGCCTTTGGCTTGTTCTTCAAACATAAAAGCGTACGCCAAAATCTGAATGATCTTGTCGTTTTTGATGTCTTCGGTTAAGCCTTTCCAGTCTTTTAAAGTGACGCTTTTTTGCTCGACTTTCCCCGTTTTATAATCAATGATTCTGATTTTGCCGTTGCGGATTTCAATTCGGTCCACGTTTCCTTTGATTAATACCGGAAATGGCAAACGCATGTCTTCTAAAGTTCTTTGAAAGGTTTCTTCTAAAGCGATAATTTGCACTTCATCACCTTTTTCTAAATTTTCTAATTCGAGTTTGAGAAAGTTTAACACATTGCGTTTTGCGACTTCAAAAGCCAACAGGTTTCTGCCTTTTTTGATTTCGCCTTCTTTGTACACTTCTTTGAATTGGGTCAACACTTCGTCATCTATCTTTTTGAAGCAACTTTCGATATCGATTTTGGTTAAAATTCTTCCGATAAACGGTTTGTACAAAGCTTCTAAAGCACCGTGAATAATGGTTCCTAAAGTATTCACTGCGATATTCTCTTCGACTTCATCGGTTTCCGAAATACGCAACACTCGTTGAAAATAAAACTGAATCGGATTTCGAATATAGGTCGTTAAGGACGAAGGCGAAAAACCATTGGTAGCAATTTCGCGCAAGCGTGTTATAACACTTTCTGTTTTTGGAACTATAATGGGTTGGTGTGCAATATTGGGCACATCGGGATTGAAATATTGAAAGGTTAAATTGTGATTAGGTTGTTTTTCGACTTCCAATTGGGTAATGAAACGGCTTTTTTCGCCGGCATCAAAACCATCGCTGTCGGCATTGAAAATCAGGTAAATGTTTTTGGCGCGTTGCAATAAATGGTAAAAGTGATACGTGTAAATCGCGTCTTTTTCTTTGTAAGTTGGCAACCCTAATTCGCGTTTCACATCATAAGGAATAAACGAATTGGTGCTTTTTCCTGCCGGAAATTTGCCTTCGTTGACCGAGGTGATGATTACGGTTTCAAAATCGAGCACACGACTTTCCAAAACGCCCATGATTTGCAAACCGTCTAATGGTTCGCCTTCAAAGGACACTTCGGCAACTTCAATCACTTGTTTGTAAATGGCGTGTAACGTTTTGATGTCGTCTATGTTTTGGTGTTCGCCAAAATAAGAAATCATCTTGTTAATTACTTTGAATACGGAATAGACAAAGGCATTTGTGATTTTCTCTTCTTCGTTGTCGTAACTCAGATTCGCTTTAATTTGGAGTAAAATTTGAGATAGATTTTCTAAAACCGCTACCGAGTTGGTGTCCCATTTTCGGAACAACATTTTGAATAAAGCATTGTCATTAGGGTATAAATCCTCGAGTTTTTTGTGTGTAATAAAAGTGTAATTGTTTTTGTTGATTCGGTTGACCAATTCGCCGGCATAGACATAAGGTTCAATCAACGGATGCGTCAAAATATCGAGTACATCTTTGTAATACATCACATAACTGCTCGGATTTCTTGACAAAGCATTGGAATGCAGTTTGAATAGTTTGGCGATTAATAATTGCGCAGGATTGTTTTTGCTCGAAAATCCCATCGTGACATTTAAGGCGTTAACGGTATTTGGTAACGAATGCAAAACCGGTAATAATAAATTTTCTTCTCCTAAAACTACGGCTACGTTTTGCAGATTTGAATCATTTTCTCTAATATATTTATCGATTATGCTTCCGGCAATTTTGGCTTGACCGATAGATTTGGAAGTCGCAATGACGTGAATGTTTTTCGCTTCGGTAAAATCGTTTACAATCCACTCATAAGGATGTGTTTTGTAGTAAATCCATTCCGATTTAAATTTCCTTTGGAACAAACCCGCATCATGGAAAGAATCATAAAGTAGTGTTTCGTCAATATCCCAATAGATTTTGGCTTTGTCTAAGGCCAATAAATGTTGGATGATTTTTTCTTCGGCTTGGTTCAAAGCATTAAAGCCTGCAAATATAAATTGGTTGGTATTGTTTTCTGAAAAATGATTTAAATTCTCAACTGCTTCGCGATAAATTAAACCTTGATAGCCAATGCCTTTGTTGAGCAAATAATCATAAAGAGATTGGTAATATTCAGGAAGTTTTTTCCAGAAGATTAAGTAGTTTTCAATGAGTTCGGTGCGTTTTTCAATATCAACAGCCCAATGTTCAATTTCCTTGATGTTTTCCAGATACTTTAAAACTTTGTTGGGTTCTAGTAGGTAACGGTCAATCTCGTTGAAATCTTGTAGTAGCGTTTTAGCCCAGTTGGCAAAGGTTTCGAAGGATTCTTGTTTGTCTTTTTCAGTAACAGAAAGATAGACGTCATAGAATTCGAAAAGCAGTTCAACACTATCTATGGAGCGAATGCCTGCAACATCTTGAATGAAATCTTCAATGCTGATGATTTCGGGAGCGAAGACATTATTGGGTACTGATTCCTTTAGTGCTGCAAGCAAAAAAACTTTGGCTCTTTTGTTGGGCAAAATTACCACCAAATCCAATAAATTGTTGGAATGGGTTTTCAGAATTTCTTGCGTGAGTTGGTAAAGAAATGTTGGCTTTGACATTCTATAAAAATAAAAAAACGCCCCGAATTTCGGAGCGTTTTTTAGAAATATTTTGAGAAGAAATTATTTTACTAATTTCACTTCAACTCTTCTGTTGTTAGCTTTACCAGCTTTAGTTTTGTTAGTATCGATTGGTTTAGCCTCACCGAAACCAGCTGAAGACAATCTTGAAGAAGCAATACCGTTTTCAATTAAATAATTTTTAACGGCTGCAGCTCTGTTTTCAGAAAGTGTTTGGTTAGCAGCATCTTTACCATCGCTATCAGTGTGACCTTCGATTGAGAAGTTAGAGTTTGGATACTCTTTCAAGATAGCTACAATTGCTTGTAATACTGGGTAAGTTTGTTGTTGGAAAGAAGCTTTACCGCTATCAAATAAGATAGTTTTAGCATAGTCATTCAATCTTTTGATAGCTTCTTCAGTAACTTCAGGACAACCATTGTTTGCAACAGTACCTTTTACGTCTGGACATCTGTCATCTTTGTCTAATACATTGTCACCATCTCTATCTGGCCAAGGACAACCACCATTTTCTTTAGGACCTTTAACGTCTTTACATTTGTCTTCTTTGTCTTGAACTCCGTCACCGTCAGTATCAGGACAACCACCGAAAGCTTTTAAACCAGCCACTTCTGGACAAGCATCAACATTATCAGCAATTCCGTCACCGTCAGTATCAGGACAACCATTGAATTCAACCGGACCAGCGATATCTTTACAAGCATCTTTGCTGTCTTCAATTCCGTCACCATCAGTATCAGGACAACCATTGAATTGTTTTAAACCAGCTTCTTCTGGACAAGCATCATCTTTATCATAAATTCCGTCTCCATCTTTGTCAGAACCTCCAAATTTGAAAGTAAGACCTGCAAAATGTTGCATGTGCGTTGGCATATCTTCACGTAAATCTTCGAAAGAATGTTTGTAAGTAGAACGAACAGATAAACCGATGTTTTCAGTAAACCAATAAGTTAAACCTAAACCTCCGTTTACAGTACCGGCACTCATGTCGTCACCAATCCAAGTGTAACCTCCACCAGCGTGAATAGATGGGTCAATTTTTTTAGATCCAATTAAACTCATCAAACTGTAGTTGATAACACCATCAACAGCGTAATAGTTCAAATCGCCAGGATTTACAACTTCGTATGGTCCATCGCCAACTCTTGGCAATACATACCTGTTAATTTTGTTAAGGGAACCTGTAATTCCGAAAGAGAAATTACCGCCAACGTATTTAGATACGTTTACAAAAGATACTGAAGGTAAAATGTTCCAGTTGTCATTAGCATTAAAATACTGAGAGAACTGATCCTCTAATTTTGATGCAGCGCTTACTCTTGTATCTACTGCGTTAGCCCCAAACGATATAGCCCAAGGGTTGTTGCTGTCTTGAGCTTGAGAGCTGAAACCAGCCAACATTAGCATAGCAACGAATAATTTGTTAAGATGTTTCATACTTAATTTGATTAGATTATAATAATTATAATGAAGCAAAAGTAATACGTATTAATATAATATCAAAATCTTATTGTTAAAATGTGGAAATTATGTAATGTTTTGGATAAATTTTGGAATTCCAATGACAATTACGCAACATTTAACACCGTTTTATATGACATTTAACATCTTGGCTACTTCTTCAAAGGCTTTAATAGCCTGATCAAGATGTTCTTTGGTATGTGCGGCTGATAATTGTACTCTGATTCTAGCTTTGTCTCTTGGAACCACTGGAAAAAAGAATCCAATCACGTAGATTCCTTTTTTCAATAATTCATCTGCCATGACTTGAGACAATTTGGCATCATATAACATCACAGGAACAATGGCTGAATCTCCATCAATGATATCCAAACCTGCTTTTTTCATTCCTGCTTTGAAGTAGTTGGTATTCCATTCTAATTGATCTCTCAACTTGGTGTCTTTTTCTAATAGTTCGAAAACTTTGATAGAAGCACCAACAATGGCCGGAGCTAAAGAGTTTGAAAACAAATAAGGTCTTGAACGTTGACGTAATATTTCAATCACTTCTTTTTTAGCCGTAGTATATCCGCCCATAGCGCCGCCTAAAGCTTTCCCTAAAGTTCCGGTGATGATGTCAACTCTGCCCATTACGTTTTTGGCTTCCATCGTTCCTTTACCGGTTGCACCGATGAAACCGGCTGCGTGACATTCGTCAACCATAACTAATGCATCGTATTTGTCGGCTAAGTCACAGATTTTATCTAATGGTGCCACCAATCCGTCCATAGAGAAAACACCATCGGTTACGATTAACTTGAATCGATGTCCGGCTTCAACCGCTTTTTTCAATTGGGTTTCCAAATCTTCCATATTGGAATTTTCATAACGGTAACGCGCGGCTTTACACAATCGCACACCGTCAATAATAGAAGCATGGTTTAAACTGTCTGAAATAATACAATCTTCTTCGCCTAAAAGTGGTTCGAAAACACCACCATTGGCATCAAAAGCTGCTGCATATAAAATAGTATCTTCCGTTCCGTAAAAATCGGCTATCTTTTTTTCTAAAGTTTTGTGAATATCCTGAGTTCCGCAAATGAAACGTACTGATGACATACCGAATCCGTGAGAATCTAAAGCGTCTTTCGCTGCCTGAATTACTTCCGGATGCGAAGACAACCCCAAATAATTATTAGCACAGAAGTTTAAAACTGTTTTGCCGTTTACGGTGATTTCCGCGCCTTGAGGCGAAGTGATGATGCGTTCTCTTTTGAAAATACCGTTTTGCTCAATGGTATTTAGTTCGTTTTGTAAGTGTTGTTGAATTTTTCCGTACATGTTATTTAGTTTGTTGTTTGTTGTTTCTTTTTCTGCCTTTTGCCTTTTGCCTTTTGCCTTTTGCCTTTTGCCTTTTGCCTTTTGCCTTTTGCCTTTTGCCTTTTGCCTTTTTTTAGAGTTTACAAATTTACTATTTCCAACCTTTCCCCAATATAAACCAATGCTTTTTTAGTCACTTTAAAACCCATTTTTTCGATTGCGTTTTGATAATTTTCCAATTGCAAGGTGTATTTCGTTTGGTGCGCTCCGGTTTTGTAATCGAGCAAATAGATTTCTTGGTTGGTGTTGATGACCATTCTATCTGGTTTGACCAAGTTGCCTTCTTTTTGAATGATGGTTTTTTCGTTTAGAATTTTGTTGCCAATGGCGAAAAAGGATAGCAAATCAGAATGGTTGACGACTTGTTGAATGGTTTGTTCGACTTCTTCTTTTTGCGATGCGACGATTAATCCGTTTTCGATGGCTTTGGTGAGTGCCAAATCAATGTCGTCTTTGCTTTTGACGAAAGATAGAATTTCGTGTAAAATGTTCCCGAATTCAATGGCTTTCTGCTGTTGTGTGTTCCACATCAAACTTTCTTTTTGGGCAATTTTGATGTTTTTCGGGTTCAAAGTGGCTACTAATTGAGGGATGGTTTCGGTTTCGTCAATGAGGTCTTTGGTGTCGGATAATTTTTTGGCTTCGCCAAATGAATACTCAAATTTACTTTCGTCAAAACCTTTGTCTTCCAAAAACTTGATAAAAAACGTCGCCATGTTATTTGGATATTCGCCCGAAGTTTTGCTTCTGCCTTGCATCCCCGAAATGATATACAATTGCTCTTCAGCACGCGTTAGCGCCACATACAAAACATTAATATTGTCGAGCAATTCTTCCTGTTTTTTTTGTTGGTACACCAAAGTGGCTTCTTCGCCATAACCTTCGACTTTACTACTTTTGTCGACTAATGCTTTCGGCAAACCGATAATGGCTTCATCGGCATTGAGCCACATTTTTTCCCGCGGACCTTTGCTGTAATCTTCTTCGGCAAAAGGAAAAATCACCACCGGAAATTCTAAACCTTTCGATTTGTGAATCGTCATAATCCGAACGGCATCGTTTCCTTCAGGCGACGGAATACTGAGTTTCTCCGAATTGTTGTCCCAATAAGAAAGAAAATCCGAAATGCCGGCTTGATTTTTAAGATCTCGCTGTAAAACTTCATCCAGGAAAAACTGGATGTAAGCATTGCGCTTGGCCATCGGAATGACTTTAGCAATGATAATTTCTGTGGCTTCGTACAATGATTTTTTTCGAATATTTTGAAACGAAAAATCTATGTTGAATGTCGTTAACCAGTTTTGAAATTCGGTTTCCGATTTTTGTTCCATACCTTGGGCAATGAAATCGTGAATCGCTAATTGCTCTTGTTGCGAAGCCAAATAATACAAGAAATTCGCTTTTGATTGCAAATCGTGGCTGTTTTTCAGATAACGCAAAATGTGAATTACGCCTTGAACTTCCGACGAAGCACCGAGCAACAAACTTTCCGAAGACAAAATCGGAATGCCGTTTTCGGTTAAATAATTGGCGACTTCAGTACCGTGAGCTTTTTTTCGAGTTAGAATCACCATGTCTTTGTAGCGGAAACCGTTTTGTTTGACTTTTTCAATCGTGGCTAAAGTCGCTTGCAAATACAATTCGTTTTTGGCTAGATTTTCTTCATCGTCAAAGGTTTCTTTGTCAATTTTTGGTACAAAAGAAATATTGACATAACCACCAGTTTTGGAATTGAACTTTTGATGGCTGTGGTTTTGGTACAAATCTTTGTAATCTGCATGCGCAAATTCATTCGACAAAAAGCCAAAGAGTTTGTTGTTGAAATCAATAATTTCCGAGTAACTGCGGTAATTGGTTCCCAATGAAAAAGGTTTCCAATCCGGATTCACGAATGGATTTTTGCCTTTTACTAATTCGATAAATTGTTCGGCTTTTCCACCGCGCCAACGGTAAATCGATTGTTTTGGATCGCCTACAATCATTAGCGAACCTTGTTCACCATTCAAATCTTCGCTCGACAAGGCATTATCAATCAGCGGAATCAAATTCTGCCATTGCATTTCGGAAGTATCTTGAAACTCGTCGATAAAGAAATTTCTATATTTTTCACCTAAACGTTCGTAAATAAACGGCGCCGGTTGGTTTTGGATTTGTTCGTTAATCAGTTTATTAAATTCAGCTATAGAAAGGATGTTTTGTTCTTTTTGGATTTTGCCCAATTCATTGCTAACCGTATTGAGTAAAGAAAGCGGTGTGATGTTTTTGAGAAACGCTTCGTAGAAATTTTTCTTTTCGAATGTTGCATAAATCGAAGCCAACATTTCGAGTAAATCGGGAATGATATTTTCAATTATCGCTCTGTCGGAAGCGGTTTTGTTGATAGAAATATCTTCAAACTGATAATATCTCTTGTTGATAGGATTGAATCTTTTTTCAACAATGCTTTTTATATGATTTGGAAAAGTTTCTCTTGAAAACGATTTGAGATCAATGCCTTTGTTTTGAATTAACAATAATATTTCGCTTGCTGCTTCAACCGTTTTCGTTTCTAATTCATCACAAAGTTCCGTCAGTTTGTTTTTGATTTCAATAAACTCCGTAATGGTTTTGTTTTGGAAATGCGTGATTTCTTCCCGATTGTTTTCGTTTAAAATCAATTTTCCGGTGTCCATAATTTCGCGCGAAATGTCCCAAGATTTGTCGTCATCGGTTTTTTCCATGGTGAAATCGACCAACAAGTTGGTTAACGTTTCATCGTTTCCGGCTTCGGCTATGATGGCGTCGACGGCTTCGGTCAATAAATTTTCGGTATCCAACGACACTTCAAACGTAATGGGCAAATTCAAATCGTGTGCAAAAGCGCGAATGACTTTGTGCGTGAATTTGTCAATGGTAGAAATATCAAACGAAGCATAATTGTGAATCAGGTTTTTGATGATGCTTTTGGCTTTTTCGGTAATCGTGGCCAATGATAATCCTGTTTCCCTTTGAATGTCTTGCATCAATTGCAATGCTTTATCGGAAGGATTTTCTTTGGCAAATTCTGACAGACTTTCGACCACCCGACTTTTCATTTCGTGTACTGCTTTGTTGGTAAACGTAATGGCTAAAATATTACGATAGGCATCGGGTTTTTTAGACAAGAGAATAATCTTTAGGTATTCTTTGACCAAAGTATAAGTTTTGCCCGAACCGGCGGAAGCGTCGTATATGGAGAAAGCGGTTTTTTGCATTAGTTACTTTTAGTAGTTTTTAAATTTAATAGCCATTGTTTGGCATATTTATAAGCGAATACTATAATGGCAAATTCAATTGTCTTAATTATTAACGAAAGTATGAACACCCACCAAGTGATTCCAAAATCCAAACTGAAAATACGCCAACTGCTCGGAAGATAATCTCTGTGAAGGGAAGTTATCATTATGACAAATCTTTCAAAAGTTAGAATAAAAGAAATACAAATTAATAGCCTGAAAATCAAAAGTCTTCTAATGAAACGAATTCTTAATGATTGGGTTAACATTACCCAAAACAAAGGTTGAAACCAATAGCCAAAAGAATACGGACCGGTTAGCCTGCGGATAAATTGTGCTTTTTCTTCTTCATTCATTACGTTAAAATAAGTTAACAATACCGCAATTATCCAAACAATGCCATAGGCTAATCCTAAAAAAGCAAGCGTTTTGCATGCCTGTTTATCAAACTCAGCCAAAAACTCTTTTTGGTATTTGAATAATCGTAAAATAAAAAACAAAATGGAATACCAGCCAAAACCGATAATCAAGTCAACTCGGATGAAATCCAATATGAAATCAAAAACGGCTACCATTGGTTTTTATTGATCAGGTAAACAAAATTCAACTTCGCGTCTTCACCATAATATTCCACTTCAAATTCGTCAATTTTCACAGCACCGATTTTTTCAATAGCTTTTTGTGACCGAAGATTAAACGCGCCAATATGAAAATAAACTTTATTGACATGTGCGAAAGCATAATCGAGCATGATTTTTTTCAAAGCTTTGTTGTAGCCGTTGCCCCAAAATTTCCGTCCGATAAAGGTATAGCCAATCAATACCGAATTTTCTTTTTCGTTATAATCATAAAAACGACTGCTGCCGATTACTTCATTTGTTTTTACATCGCGAATTATAAAAGCACCTTTAGACAAAATGGCACCTTCAAAATAATTTTGAAAAACATCGCGTTGGTATCGCAGTTTGTTTGGATGTTGTTCCCAAACCAAAGGATCAGAAGCCACGGCATACAATTCTTCAAAATCTATTTCCTGTAAAGGAATTAGTTTAATAAGCTCATTTTCAAGTTTATTGGTTTGCAAATCAAACATAGAAAACTATAGTTTTTATTTATGCTACTAATGTAATTAATTAATTCTTTATTAAGAAAAACGAATTTTTCAATGCGTAATTTTGCAACTGAATTAAAAAATATTGTTTTGAAGAAAAATGAAGTTATTTTGGTAGCATTGATGGCGTTACTGAATTTCACACACATACTCGATTTTATGATTATAATGCCTTTGGGAAATATCTTGATGCCCAAATGGAATTTGACTACTTCTGAGTTCTCAATTATTGTTTCCAGTTATTCTTTGGCTGCTTTTGTGAGTAGCTTTTTTGCCATTTTCTTTGCGGATAAATTCGACCGAAAAAAACTATTGCTTTTTGGATATTCCGGATTTTTAATTGGCACTTTTGCTTGTGCTTTTGCTTTTGGAACTTATTCGATGATATTGGCCAGAACATTGACCGGATTGTTCGGTGGTTTAATCAGCGCACAAATCTTAAGTATTATTGCCGATGTTATTCCGTATGAAAGACGCGGCAGAGCGATGGGAATGTTGATGGGCGGATTTGCTTTGGCTTCGGTGATTGGCGTTCCTTTTGGGTTGTTTTTAGCTAACAAATATGATTGGCATTATCCGTTTTTAGTCGTTGCGATTTTTGGCGTGTTGTTGTTGCCGTTCTTAATACGATTTGTTCCCAATGTCAATGCCCATTTATCTACTCCTGTAAAGTTGAAAGAACGCATATCCAATTTCTATGACATCTTTAGTAACCAAGCGCAAATCACGGCTTTGTTATTTAGTTTCTTGTTAATCACCGGACATTTTATAATCGTGCCATTGATTAATCCTTATTTGGTTTACAATGTTGGCGTTCCGCAGGAATACACACCTTTAATTTATTTAGTCGGTGGAATTTGTTCTTTGATTTCCGCTCAAATCATTGGAAAATTAGCTGATAGTTATGGCAAAAGAACCGTGTTCGTTTGGGCAGCTTTAATTTCAACTTTCTTTGTTGTTTTGATAACTAATATGCCTCATTGGCAACTTTTCATTGTGTTAGGTATCTTCGGATTTTGGTTTAGTTCTTCAACAGGAAGAACAGTTCCTGGTCAAGCGATGATTACCCAAGCGGTTACCAGTCAAACTCGAGGTAGTTTTATGAGTTTAAATTCTTGTGTGCAATCACTTGGGACAGGATTTGCCTCATTAATGAGTGGTTGGATTACTTATAGTGATACCAAATTTGCTATCCATAATTACAATTATTTAGGCTACATAAGTATTAGTTTGATTTTATTGTGTGTTTTGTTATCTTACCAATTAGAGCGAAAACTGCAATATGTTGAGGTGTAATTTTTTGAAATGTTATAAATGATTGTGTGAATTTTATAAGTAAAAACAATTTATAATTTATAAATTTGAACATCAAATATTAATCTTTAAATATAGTAACCATGGCTTTTGAATTACCGCAATTACCTTATGCATACGATGCATTAGAACCATATATTGATGCTAAAACAATGGAAATTCACCATTCGAAACATCATAATGCTTATACAACCAATCTTAATGCGGCGATTGCCGGAACAGATTTGGAAGGTTTAACGATAGAAAACATCCTAATCAACTTGGATATGAAAAACGCAGCAGTTAGAAATAACGGAGGCGGATTTTATAACCACAATTTGTTTTGGAGAGTAATGGCGCCTAATGGTGGCGGATTGCCAACAGGCGAATTAGCTGAAGCAATTGAAAGAGATTTTAAATCATTCGAAGAATTCAAAGCGCAATTTGCCAAAGCTGGCGCAACACGTTTTGGTTCTGGCTGGGCTTGGCTTTGTGTTCATAAAGGCGGAAAGTTGGAAGTTTGTTCGACACCCAATCAAGACAGTCCATTAATGCCGGATACAGCTTGTGGCGGTTTCCCTATTTTAGGAATGGATGTTTGGGAACACGCTTATTACTTAAACTATCAAAACCGCCGTCCCGATTATATTGAAGCGTTCTTCAATGTAATCAATTGGACAGAAGTTGCCAGATTATACGCGACAGAAAAATAAAAGACAAACTCTTTTTAAGGATTTAAACCGATTGTGAAAGCAGTCGGTTTTTTTATTTGGGATAGGGTTAAAAATAAACAGGCGGAATTGCTTCCACCTGTTTGCCCCAAATCTACCATAAACTTAACCTACACTAAATACTATGGTAGTGCAAATTTAACAACATAAAAAAGGAAAAAGTGCTTTTTTAACTGAATTATATTGGAATGATAGGCAAATGAGAGTAGAAATCGCCTTTTTTATGATTTTCAGCCTTTATAAAATAAAAAAGGTGAAAATTTCT
>NZ_DLGY01000045.1:90513-90660 GCF_002482945.1 Flavobacterium sp. UBA7682 | reverse complement strand
AACTTAACCTACTAATGCTATGGTGACGTCAAAAGTATAGGAGTTACTGTGTTCAAAAAAATAAAACAGATGAACGGCAAGTATAATCGTTGAAATTTTTTCTGCTGATTCTAAGGCTTGTAGAAAATAAAAAAGGTGAAAATTTCT
>NZ_DLGY01000045.1:0-90449 GCF_002482945.1 Flavobacterium sp. UBA7682 | reverse complement strand
AACTTAACCTACTAATGCTATGGTAAGGTCAAATGTAAGTGGTTTAACATTTTGCAAACAAAAAATTTAGACGAACTGCATCAAAAATCGTTTAAAGACAAAAAATGTTAAAATTTTAGTACGCACGTGCATCTTTACCTTCGAAAAAATTCATAAATGCCTTGTTTACAACACGGTTACCTCCGGGTGTTGGATAGTCGCCGGTAAAGTACCAATCTCCTAGGTTTTTCGGACAAGCGATGTGCAAATTGTCAACAGTTTGGAAAATGATTTTTACTTCAGCTTTAATGTCTTCGGGATGCAATAACTCGGCTATTTTATTCGATATTTCAGTGTCGCTAAATGGTGCGTAAATTTCGGTTACGAAATTCACTACATCAGCGTCTTTTAAATTCTCTTGTGATTTACATTTTTTATAGACATCGTCTACGATGTGATAAAGATTTCTCTCTTTCAACAATTCAATCGCAGCTTGAAAAGCAACTAGCCCTTCTAATTTAGCCATATCAATCCCATAACAATCCGGATAACGAATTTGTGGTGCCGAAGAAACTACAACAATTCTTTTCGGATTCAATCGATCCATCATTTTAAGAATGCTTTTCTTCAAAGTCGTTCCGCGAACAATACTGTCGTCAATAATTACCAAATTATCCGTTGGTTTGATCACACCATAAGTCACATCATAAACGTGCGCAACCAAATCATCACGACTGCTATCTTCAGTGATAAAGGTTCTTAGTTTAGCATCTTTTATAGCAATCTTTTCCGTTCTGATTTTTACCGAAAGAATTTCTTCGAGTTTTTCTTTGGTTAACGTTTTACGGTTATTCAAAATAAACTGGTTCTTTCTTTGGTTCAGAAAATCATTCGCTGCTTCTACCATTCCGTAAAAAGAAGTTTCAGCCGTATTTGGTATAAAAGAGAAAACAGTATTGTCGGTATCGTTTTCAATTGAATCTAAAACCGCCGGTAAAATTAATTTACCCAATTCTTTTCTTTCCTGATAGATTTCGGCATCGCTGCCACGAGAAAAGTAAATGCGTTCAAAGGAACAAGCTTTTTTTACTGTTGGCGTAATGATTTCTTGTTGCGAAACGGTTCCGTTTTTCTTTACAATCAAAGCATGTCCGGGTTGTAATTCTTGTACCTTTTCGAAAGGGACGTTGAAGGAAGTTTGAATCACAGGTCTTTCAGAAGCGACGACTACAATTTCATCATCTTCATAAAAGTACGCCGGACGAATGCCAGCCGGATCACGGAAGACAAAGCTATCGCCGTGACCTAATAATCCTGCCATCGCATAACCGCCGTCCCAACCTTTAGAAGCCCGTTTTAAGATTTTGGCAATGTCTAATTTTTCAGCTATTATAGGGGAAGCTTCTCTTTTTGATAAGCCGTTGTTTTTACATTCTTGATATAAGTCGGTCACTTCATCATCAAGAAAATGACCTATTTTTTCCATCACAGTTACGGTATCCGCCATTTCTTTTGGATGTTGGCCTAATTCTACCAAACTGTTGAAAAGTTCGGTCACATTAGTCATGTTGAAATTTCCGGCCACGATAAGGTTTCGGTGCATCCAATTGTTCTGACGTAAAAAGGGATGAACGCTTTCAATGCTGTTTTTACCGAAAGTTCCGTAACGAACATGTCCCAAAAACAATTCGCCTATATAAGGAATGTGGTCTTTTTGCAATTGTACGTTGTCATTATATTCAGGATGCAAAGTCAGTTCTTCATTAATTCTTTCATTGATTTGCGCAAAAATATCCTGAATGGGTTGTGCTTTGTTTGAGCGCACGCGGCTGATGTATCTTTCACCCGCTTCAACGTCAAATTTAATCGAAGCAAATCCGGCGCCGTCTTGACCGCGGTTGTGTTGCTTTTCCATCAGCAAATACATTTTTTGTATGCCGTAAAAAGCGGTTCCGTATTTTTCTTTGTAGAATTCTAAGGGTTTTTTTAATCTTAAAAGGGCAATTCCACATTCGTGTTTTATTGCGTCACTCATTGTAGTTGTAGTTTGTAGTTAATTTGTTTTTTTTCGCAAAGTCGCAAATTAAAAATTCAAAATAAATTTGCGAATTCGCGGTCATTTTTTAATAAAAAATGCCCCGAAATTTCGAGGCATAAAGTTATTGTAATTCTATTTCAAATTGTGTTAAAGCTTTGAATTGTTTCAAGCGCTTGTTCACTTCTTCTTTTTTCAGTGAGAGCATTCTTTCGGTTCCGAATTGCTCCACACAGAAAGAAGCCAAGTTAGATCCTTGAATGATGGCAGTTTTCATGGTTTCAAAAGAAATATCTCCTTGTTGAGTAATGAATCCTGCAAATCCTCCGGCGAAAGTATCGCCTGCACCGGTTGGATCAAATACATCGGCCAATGGTAATGCAGGAGCAAAGAAGATGTGTTCATCGTGGAAAATCAATGCGCCATGTTCTCCTTTTTTGATTACCACATATTTTGGTCCCATCGTATGGATTTTCGCAGCCGCTTTTACCAAAGAATATTCTCCGGATAATTGACGTGCTTCTTCATCATTTATTGTAATAACGTCCACACGTTTAATAACGTCCAATAATTCAGGCAACGCACAATCCATCCAAAAATTCATAGTGTCTAAAACCACTAATTTAGGTTTTTGTGTCATTTGGTTTAAAACGCCGGTTTGAACAATAGGATGTAAGTTGCCTAACATCACTACATCCGCATTTTTAAAATGTTCCGGAACAATTGGGTTGAAATCAGCCAATACATTTAATTCAGTAGCCAAGGTATCTCTTGAGTTCATATCGTTGTGGTAACGACCACTCCAAAAGAACGTTTTGCCGCCTTTTACAATTTCTAAACCTGAAATATCAATATTTCTATCAGTTAATAAGTCTAAATATTCTTGTGGGAAATCATCACCAACCACCGATACAATAGCTGATTGTAAGTTAAAATGCGAAGCGGATAAACCGATGAAAGTTCCAGCGCCACCTAAGATTTTATCCGTTTTTCCAAAAGGTGTTTCGATAGCGTCAAAAGCAACCGTTCCTACTATTAAAAGTTTGTTCATTATTTGCGTTTCAAATTAAAGGCGCAAAGATAAGCATAAGTCATAAAGTGGCAAAGTCAAAACTGATAAAGTCATCTTAAAGTAACTTTCCTTCTTCTTTCTCATAAAAAGCGTCAATGGAAAGTTTCTCCAAACCTGAAGCATAAACCGCCAATTCATCGCAGCGCTCGTTTTGCGGATGGTTATTGTGGCCTTTAATCCATTTGAAATCGACTTGGTGTTGGCGGTAGATCTTGAGGAAGCGCATCCACAAATCGGGATTCTTTTTACCGGCGAAGTTTTTCTTTTCCCAACCAAAAACCCATTTCTTTTCAACAGCATCGACTACATATTTAGAATCGGAAATGACCAAGACTTTCATGTTGGGATTTTTGAGTTTTTCCAAACCTACGATTACGCCTAACAATTCCATCCTATTGTTGGTTGTATAGCGAAAACCTTCGTAAAATTCTTTTTTATAAGGTGTTCCAACCATTTCCATGACAACGCCATAACCGCCGTTTCCGGGATTTCCTTTGGCAGCGCCGTCGGTGTAGATGTGGACTTGGTGTGACATTTGGATTTCTTAGATTGGTTAGACTTTTTAAATGGGTTAGATTGATTGTACTTTTAGACTCCTTACGTTTTTCTAAGAAGTCTAAGTTAGTCTAATAATCTAACAGTCTTTCAATTGTTTTTGGGAAGTGTTCGTGTTCTAATGCTTGAACTTTAACCGCTATTTCTTCAGGAGATTGACAATCTTCAATATTTATATTTTGTTGAAAAATGAATTCGCCTTCGTCATAATGTTCGTTGACGTAATGAATGGTGATTCCGGTTTCTTTTTCTTTGTTTTCCAAAATAGTTTGGTGTACTTTCATACCATACATTCCTTTTCCGCCATATTTTGGTAAAAGCGCCGGATGAATATTGATGATTTTATTTGGGTATTGGTGTACAATAACATCTGGCATTTTCCAGAGAAAACCGGCCAGAACGATTAAGTCAGGTTGGAGTTTGTTGATTTTTTCTAGAACAAAGCCTTCGTTTAACTCCTCCCTATTGAAAACAAAGGAAAACACATTGTGGTATTTTGCTATATCTAAAACTTTGGCATGTAGATTGTTAGTAAAGATGCCGACTATACTTATACTATCGTTGTTTTTGAAATACTGTATGATATTCTCCACATTGGAACCAGCGCCCGAGGCAAAAAGCAGAATCTTTTTCATGGAAGATCAAATTTGGTAGCACAAAAAAAAGAATAATTACTCGAATTAAAACCATCATAATGTAAGATTCTGAAATAAATTTTTTATTTTCGTGGTCACATTTAGTAACAAAAAGGTTGTTTTAAAATAAAGTTTTTTATTTTTGCCAACAATTAAAATTAAAAAATTAGAAATTATGTCAGACATTGCATCAAGAGTAAAAGCGATTATCGTAGACAAATTAGGCGTTGACGAAAACGAAGTTGTAACAGAAGCAAGCTTCACAAATGATTTAGGCGCTGATTCATTAGACACTGTTGAGCTTATCATGGAGTTCGAAAAAGAATTTGATATTCAAATTCCGGACGACCAAGCAGAAAACATTGCTACTGTAGGTCAAGCTATTTCTTACATCGAAGAAGCAAAAAAATAATAATTAAATCACCCGTGAAGAACAACTGTTTTTCACGGGTTTTTATTATTTTTACTGAAAAGAATAAACATTGATTGATATTCAATCTTAAAATATTGAAATACCCCTGTCTCTTTAATGATTATATTTGAAGAAAACATGGGTATTATTTGTTTAAATACAATTGTAAAAAACATATTATGGCGTTAAAGCGAGTTGTAGTAACAGGTTTGGGTGCATTAACACCAATCGGAAATTCCATTGAAGAATATTGGAATGCGCTGGTAAACGGTAAAAGTGGCGCCGCTCTGATTACCTATTATGATACTGAAAAACACAAGACAAAATTTGCCTGCGAAGTCAAAAACTTCAATATTGAAGATTTTATGGACCGCAAGGAAGCTCGCAGAATGGACAAGTTTGCACAATATGCTGTGGCAGCCAGTGAAGAAGCAATAAAAGATGCCGGAATTACCAATGACAATGTAAATAAACAGAGAGTTGGTGTAATTTGGGGTGCCGGAATTGGCGGATTGGAAACTTTTCAAGATGAAGTGATAAGCTACGCTCAAGGAGATGGAACGCCAAGATTCAATCCTTTCTTTATCCCAAAAATGATTGCTGATATAGCTCCAGCTCACATTTCAATGCGAAATGGTTTTATGGGGCCAAATTATACTACCGTTTCTGCTTGCGCGTCTTCTGCCAATGCCTTGATTGATGCCTTCAACTACATTCGTTTAGGAATGTGTGATGTGATTATTTCAGGTGGTTCAGAGGCTGCAGTAACTATTGCCGGTATGGGCGGATTTAACTCCATGCAAGCTTTATCAACCAGAAATGACAGTCCGGAAACGGCGTCAAGACCCTTTGATGCTACTCGTGACGGATTTGTTTTAGGCGAAGGTGCCGGAGCTTTGGTTTTAGAAGAATACGAACATGCGAAAGCACGTGGTGCCAAAATATATTGTGAAATTGGCGGTGGCGGAATGTCCTCAGATGCTTATCACTTAACAGCTCCGCATCCGGAAGGAATTGGCGTGATTGCGGTTATGGAAAATACCTTACGTGATGCAGGAATGTCACCAGATCAAGTTGATCATATCAACACGCACGGAACTTCAACACCACTTGGTGACGTAGCCGAGTTGAAAGCGATTAGTGCCGTTTTTGGTGCTCATGCAAAAAACATCAACATCAATTCTACTAAATCGATGACAGGTCACTTACTAGGTGCTGCCGGGGCGATTGAAGCGATTGCCTCTATTTTAGCTATGAAATATGGAATTGTTCCGCCAACCATTAACCATACGGTTGTAGATGAAAACATTGATCCTTCTTTGAACCTGACTTTAAACAAAGCCCAAAAAAGAGAAGTGAAAGTGGCGATGAGCAATACTTTTGGTTTTGGTGGACACAACGCTTGCGTTTTATTCAAAAAACTCGAAGACTAAAATTAGATGAAAATTCTAAAAAATATATTTAAAAATTCCCGTTCGCAAGAGGACGGGATTTTTTTTAATGAAATTCAAAAAGTAATAGGTTTTAAACCGCAATCTATCATTTATTACGAAAAAGCATTCACGCATCGTTCCACAAACCGCATGGATTTGAAAGGCAATCCGATGAATTATGAGCGTTTGGAGTTTTTAGGCGATGCGATGTTAAGTGCGGTAATTGCTGCTCATTTATACAAAGAAGCACCGGCTGGTGACGAAGGTTATCTGACCAAAATGCGCTCCAAAATTGTAAGTCGTGAGCATTTAAACGAATTGGGAAGAGACTTAAACCTAATCCGATTTGTAGAAAGTAAAGTGCCAACGCAGCACTTTGGTGAGAACATCCACGGCAATATTTTTGAAGCCTTAGTAGGTGCTATTTTCTTAGACAAAGGGTATGAATTTTGCCAAAAATTTATCCAAAGAAGTGTTATTTTACCTTACGTCGATATTGCCAAACTGGAAGGTAAAGTTATCAGTTACAAGAGTTTACTGATTGAATGGTGTCAAAAAGAAAAGAAATCCTTTCATTATGATGTGTTTGACGACAATGGTATAGACGGGCAAAAATATTTTGGCGTAAAATTGAGTATTGACGATAAAGTCATTGCGAAAGCCAGAGCTACCTCGAAAAAGAAAGCAGAAGAAAAAGCATCTCAAAGAGCCTATTTTGCGTTTCAAGAAAAAATTGACAAAAAATAATACGAATTCCCTAAAAACTATAACGTTTTCGTTCATAAAATAACGTTAAGTCAATATTGAGTTGGTTATAATCTGTTTCAGATATACTATATTTACAACTTAAATTGCAATAGTCATGTATGTTCACAAATTGCATATTGGAGAGTTTGACGAGATAGATTATCAATTAATCGCTATTCATTCGCCTTTAGAGGATTATCGATTGGCGTATTATATCAATCAAAATTTACCCGTCAATCTCAAAAAAAGCAACTGCAACATCCATATTAGCAATAAAGATGGCGAAACCCAGTTTACGAGGTTTATTTTTGAAGATGATAAAGACATAGCGTGGAATTTGGTACAAAATCAAAATGATGCTATCCTTTCTTCGGAAAATAACAATCAAGGGTTGTTTGCCAACAGCAGCAATGAGTTTTCGCCCAAAATCTATTTGATTCCCGAGTTTAAAAAAGTAGATTACTTTTTAAAAATCGAAAACGATGAAGTTGCAATTGATGTTTCAAAAATTATCAATAGCCTCAAAAAAATAGACAGAATAAGCACTGTTTATGCCGTAGAAGTAGAAAAAATAAAGTCAAAAAATAATTTAATTTTTTAATTAAAATGCCAACAAGAAAAAAAACTAAAATTGTAGCCACACTTGGTCCTGCATGTAGTTCGAAAGAAGTAATTAAAAAAATGATTGATGCCGGAGTGAATGTATTTCGTATTAATTTCTCCCATGCCGATTATGAAGATGTAAAAGAAAGAATAGATATCATCAGAGGTTTGAATGATGAGTTTGGATATACTACCGCTATTTTAGCCGATTTACAAGGGCCAAAACTTCGCGTAGGGGTGATGAAAGAAGATGTAGTGGTGAATCCGGGCGATATTATTACATTTCAAACGGCCGAAGATGTTCCGGGAACTAAGGAACGTGTTTACATGAACTATAAAGAATTCCCAAGAGATGTAAATCCGGGGGAAAAAATTCTTTTAGACGATGGGAAACTAATGTTTGAGGCTTTGGAAACCAATGGTACTACAGAAGTAGTTTGTAAAGTAATTCAAGGCGGGCCATTAAAATCAAAAAAAGGAGTAAACCTCCCGAATACTAAAGTCTCTTTACCGGCATTGACCAAAAAGGACATTAAAGATGCACTTTTTGCAATCGAACAAGAAGTAGATTGGATTGCACTTTCTTTCGTAAGAACACCAAAAGACTTAGAAGAATTGCAAGACTTAATTGCGAAACATTCAAAATATAAAATTCCGATTGTAGCCAAAATAGAAAAACCGGAAGCCGTTGAAAATATTGATAAAATCGTGGCGTTCTGTGATGGTTTGATGGTAGCTCGTGGTGATCTTGGTGTAGAAATTCCGGCGCATGAAGTGCCATTGATTCAAAAGAAATTAATCCACAGAGCGAAAACGGCCAGAATTCCTGTAATTGTGGCTACGCAAATGATGGAAACGATGATTACCAGTTTAACACCAACTCGTGCTGAAGTAAACGATGTTGCCAATTCTGTTATGGATGGCGCTGATGCGGTAATGCTTTCTGGTGAAACTTCGGTTGGAAATTATCCGGTTGAGGTGATTGAAAAAATGACACAAATTATTGAAGCAGTAGAAGATTCTCCGCTTATTTTGGTGCCACAAAATCCGCCTCACGTAAGAACAAAACGTTTTATCACCAAATCAATTTGTTATCACGCAGCGATTATGGCGAATGAAATCAAAGCGAAAGCGATTTCTACGTTGACCAATAGTGGTTACACAGCTTTCCAAATTTCGGCTTGGAGACCAAAAGCACATATCTTGGTGTATACATCGAATAAAAGAATTTTGACCCAGTTGAATTTACTTTGGGGCGTGAATGCTTTTTTCTATGACAAATTTGTAAGCACCGATGATACGGTTGGAGATGTGAATGATATTGCCAAAGCTAACGGTTATGTGAAAAAGGGCGATATGTTAATCAACTTAGCTGCGATGCCTGTTGCCGATAAAGGAATGGTAAATACTTTGAGAGTTTCTGAAATAGAATAATTTTATTACTTTTAGGCTTTAAATTTTTTTAAAACAAGAAATATGAATTCAAACAATCCGTTTTTTAAAAACAAAACTTTTTCAAATACTTCTCGTGCTAATGAAGTAGTACACGAAGCAACAGTTATTGATTACAACCAAACGATGACGGTTTCGGGAACGATTAACAAAAGTTTTCTAATGCTGGTTTTATTAATTGCCAGTGCTGCGGTTACTTGGATGATGACTTTTGATGGTCAAAACCCTATTGTGTTAACAATTGGCGGTGCTATTGTTGGATTAATTTTAGTGTTAATCGCTACCTTTAAACCGCAATATTCAACTTATTTAGCACCGGGTTATGCCATTTTCGAAGGCCTTTTCATTGGTGGTATTTCCGCTATATTTGAAGTAATGTATCCCGGAATTGTGATTCAAGCCGTGAGTTGTACGTTTGTTACGTTTATGGTTTGTTTCGGTTTGTACAAATACGGAATCGTAAAAGTAAACGACAAATTCAGATCAGTTGTGGTTGCAGCGACATTAGCGATTGCAACTTATTATTTAATTTCATGGTTGTTGTCGATGTTTACCAGTTTTACGCCGGTTCACCACGGAAATTCATTGATTAGTATCGGAATTAGTGTGTTTGTAATTGTAATTGCCGCATTGAATTTGTTTTTAGACTTTGACCAAATTGAAAAAGGCGTGGAGCAAAAAATGCCTAAATATATGGAATGGTATGGCGCAATGGGATTGATGATTACCTTGGTTTGGTTGTACATTGAATTCTTAAGATTGTTGTCAAAATTATCGAGCAGAGATTAATCTCAACATATAAAAATAAAAACCGACCAATTAGGTCGGTTTTTTTTTACTTCGTACAATTGCTTCGCCAGTTCAGCTAAAGCTTCGAGCCGGCCTACGGCCTCAGGTTGGCTAAAACTCAAACTTTAATTGTACCACAACAGTCTTTTTGATTTCGGTATTCAAGTTATTCAAAGAAATCCCAAGCAGTCGAACCGATTCTTTCATCCGTTCCTGAAACAAAAGCTCTTTTGCGGTCTCGAGAAGCAATCCTTTGTCAGAAATGAAGTAAGGCAAAGTCTTGCTCCGTGTTTGGGTCGTAAAATCGCTGTATTTGATTTTGAGTGTAACAGTTTTTCCGGAAATATTATATTTTTTTAGTCGGTTTTCCAATTCGCTAGCGATACGCTCCAGTTTTTCAATCATAAAAATCTCTGAAGTCAGGTTTTCGTTAAAAGTGTGTTCGGCCGCAACTGATTTCGCAATGCGATTGGGTTTGACCGCACTATTGTGAATACCGCGCACGATATTATAAAAATGCAGACCACTTTTACTAAAATGCTCTTCGAGAAATTCTCTTGATTTTGACTTTAAATCTTTTCCGGTAAAAATGCCTAAATGGTACATTCTATCCGTAGTGACTTTACCGATACCGTAGAATTTTTTGATGTCTAAATTTTCCAGAAAAGTTTCCACTTCTTCAGGATTGACGGTTTTTTGACCATTGGGTTTGTTGTAATCGCTGGCAATTTTGGCCACAAATTTATTCACCGAAATTCCGGCGGAAGCTGTTAAACCAACTTCTTCAAAAATTCTTTTTCGAATTTCTTGCGCTATGAGCGAAGCGCTCGGATTGCCTTTTTTATTTTGGGTGACATCCAAATAAGCTTCATCTAAAGACAAGGGTTCAACCAAATCGGTATACTCGTGAAATATCTTTCGGATTTGTTTGGAGATTTCTTTGTAGCGGTCAAACCTTGGGCGAACAAAAATCAAATCGGGACAATTCCTTTTCGCCTGAATCCCACTCATGGCTGATCGAACTCCAAATTTCCGGGCTTCATAACTCGCTGCTGAAACCACACCACGGACTTCGCTTCCGCCAACTGCCAATGGTTTTCCTTTGAGTTCAGGATTGTCCAATTGTTCTACCGAAGCGTAGAAAGCATCCATGTCGATGTGGATTATTTTTCGGTATACAACTTCGGATTCCATTTTATTTGTCTTTTACCGGAAAGAAAAATGCAGTCGGACGTTTTTTAAAATAAGCCCAGGTTGAACTAAATAAGAAGCGCAATTCCGAAAGTGGAATATTTCGAGAACGGAAGGCCAATCCTAATGAAAGTGAAAAACTCACAGCAAAATTGACAAATCCAATCAGGCCAATACCAATGATTCCCCAAACGATAGTAGATAAATCAACAATAAAATCGGAACCATACAAACCTAAGGCAAAGTTACCACTGGCAAAAGTGATATGACGTATATCAAGATTTAAACCCAGAAAAGCACCAACCGAAGCAGTGCTTCCTAAAAATACACCAAACCAACCGTTGGAAACTACGCCGGCCCAATTGTTTTCGAACCATTGGGCAATTGCATTGGTTTTTACAATCCCTAAGTTTTGTTTCAAAACCGGATGTTCTTTGATTCTGTAATACACTTGATTGTGTTTGTTTTTATTAGAAATGTTGCCCGAAATAATACCGGAAAGGAATAAAAATACACCGGCAATAGCAGCATGAAGAATAGCAGCAGAAGTTATTGGTGACAAATCATTCAATAGCTTAGCCGATTTTTCGAAAGCAATATTATAGTCGAAAAAATAATCAATCAGCCAAATCCCCAGCATTGCTAGCGGAAAAGCCATTAAAACATTGCCCACAAAAGCAATAAACTGAGAACGGAATAGCCGAGCAAAAAGTTTGGCAAACGAACTGTGTTTGTTTTCGTTTTTAGTATGTTTTTTCATCCCGCTTTCCAAGGCTTTGATCAAGGTAGCTGCAGTCATTGCGGGTTGTTTGGTAGCCAAAGTATAACCCAAAAGAAAAATAATAATAAATCCAATGGAATAATTTAAGCTATAATAAAAAGCATGGCCAAAATCACTGCTGTCCATTTTTGAAAGTAAGAGCTTGATAACACACAAGATTCCAACAATAAATCCACCACCAATGGCCGCTTTGAGCATCGAAAAATATTCTGATTTGCTCTCGGTAATATAATGTTCACCTGTTTTTGCGGTATGTTGTGTTATTTCGTAGGATATCAGTTGTGTGCTTTCGTTGATTAATTGGCGCACATTGTTTTTATGGCAATTGTATTTAATCAATCGCAACACCAATAGGATAACATTGTTTTTTTTGTCAATTTCTTTATTGACCACCAAGGTTGAAATTAAAACTTTTACCCGTTGTAATTGTTGTCGTATGCGAAGCAAACTTTGATTTACTTTGATGGAAATTCCAAATTTGGTAATATTACTAAAAGCTTTGTCCACATAATCTTCACATTGTTTGTGAAAAATAATCAATTGTTTATAATTGATGTCTTCAGAGTCTATATAGTGATTCTCTCCTTTTTTTATTCTCCTGTGGATTGTATAGAGTTCGTTTTCAAAAGCAACAAAGGGACTTTCCAACTCTTCGTATTCCGGAACCATTTTGATGACATCATTTTCCATGGATCGACCGCTCATGCGTTGGGAAATCAATCCCATTGCATTCATTACTTCGGACAGTATTGATTTTTCTTCAACTGAATTATAACCATTTTCAAAACCAAGAATGTCAAATAGTTTTTGGAGTTCTTCAAACGGAATTCGGGCAATCCAAATGGGATCAGTGCTTTTGAAAAAAACTTGGTTCAACACAAACTCTAAAGTATCTTTCTCGGGTTGAAAAGGTAAAATTTTGGCAAATAATCGCTGTCTTACTTCATAGATAAAATCAGAATCTCTGAGAATTCCTGTGTCTGATAAAACGCGACTGAATTTTCTTTGGTGAAGTAACTCGGTTAAATGATCTTTCAGTAGTTTTTTTTGTTGTAGGTTCTCGGTTAGGAATTGTAAAAGCGGTTCAATCGAAATAACACTTTCGGTTTTGGGATTGCCGGGGCGAAAAAAATTAACCAAGTCGATCAAAAAAAGTAAGCCATCGTTCGACTTATAGCTGCTTTCGTTGAAATACAAGTCGAACAAATCGCCCACAGTATTGATGCTTCTTTTGTGGCGGTAAAATTTCATCTAAAAATTGTTGTGGCTATTAAGATTATGGTAAAAATACAATTTTCAAAGTTATATATTTCATAACTTGCTCCTAAATAAATAAAGAAAAAATGGTTGAAATTGAACGTAAATTTTTAGTGCTTTCCCATGATTTTGTAAAGGAAGCTTTTTCCCGGAAAAGAATTGTGCAAGCCTATTTGAGTTCAAATCCCGATAGAACAGTTCGTATCAGAATTAAAGGTGACAAAGGTTTTATCACGATAAAAGGCAAAAGTAATTCTAATGGTACAACCCGTTTGGAATGGGAAAGAGAAATTAGTTTGATGGAAGCAGAAACGTTATTGTCTCTTTGCGAAAGTGGTACGATTGACAAAATTCGCTACGAAATAAAAGTAGGCAATCACGTTTATGAAGTCGATATCTTTTCCGGAGAAAATGAAGGTTTAGTGATGGCCGAAATCGAATTGGAATCGGAAGGAGAAACTTTTGAAAAACCCAATTGGTTGGGCGAAGAAGTAACCAATGACGAGCGTTATTACAATGCGTATTTGAGTAAAAAGCCGTTTACTACTTGGTGATTATTTTCTTTCTTCAACAACTTCTATTTTTACAATCACCACGCCTGAATTTTTATTGGTAGCAATATCCATAAAAGCCCTGCGGCTTAAATCAATTTCACGCACTTTGGAGAACGGACCACGATCGGTAATTTCAACTACGACAGATTTTCCGTTGGTTTCGTTGGTAACTTTTACAAGGGTTCCAAAAGGTAGTTTTTTGTGAGCAGCAGTATATTTGTTGTTGTCAAATCGTTTTCCGCTGGCCGTTCTTTTACCGTTAAATTTATTGTGGTAGTAGGAAGCGTGAGCACTTTTTTTGTAAATTTTTAATTTTGAATTCGGGTCAATCTGTAGTGTGTCAGTTTCTTGAAAATCGATGGCAGATCTGCTTTTTAAAGTATCTGCAACTACTTTGGGTTTGTCTTTATTGTCTTTGACTGTGGTAGTTTTCTCTTTGCTTTTCTCTTGTTGAGGTTTTTCCTTTTGTTGCGGATTTTTAACAATAGCATTGAAAGTAAAAACAGAAGTTATAATGGAAAAAAAGAGGATGACTATTTTGGTATTCATAAGGAGCTTTTTAATTAGTAAAAGGGTTTTGCAAAAACCGTACCTTGATAAAAAAAGTCCTTTTCAGGACTTTAAATTTTATTTGTTAGAACCACAATTTCCAAGGAATTCGGCTCAATATCAAGAGCAAACCTAATCCGTAGAATATGGCGATTGATCTGAATTTTCCTGTGCTGGTAGTTGCTTTTTTGTGTTTAGACCAACCGATGGTAATTAAAATGATAGCAATAATATTGGTTAAAGGATGTTCAAGAACAGTTAATCTTAATTCTGCATTTTTCATAGCTGCTCCAGAAAGCTGTTCAAATCCTTTGGAAGAAACGAAATAAAGAATTAATCCAACCACTAATTGTATGTGTGTTGCAATCAAACCAAACAAAGCAATTTTTCGGTCTTTGGCGGTAAATTCTTTTTTGGATGACATTCCAATAAACGAATTAACAACAGCGACAACCAATAATAATAGTGCTAAATAAGCCCAGCCCGAATGGAATTTTTGAATGAAATCGTTCATAGTTTAATTTTTAGAATAACAAATATAACGAAAAAGGCATAAAAAAACCTCAAACTAAGTTGAGGTTTTTGTCAAATTACTGATTTTCTAAAAGTTATAACTGATAGAAAAATTCCAAGTTCTACCAAATCCAAAATATACTTGATTGGTTTGGTCTAAACCATCATATGTTCTTAAATTAGTCAGATAGGTGTTGTAATTAGTTGTGTTAGGAGTACCATCTGAATTTAAAAAATCTCCTTGATTTTTGATGTGAATGTTTGTTCTTGATTCTGAAATATAAATTTCATCCAATAGGTTATTTACATTTAATCTGAAGTTAACCGAATTAGATTTGTCTTTTCCAACCAACATTTTATAAGAGAAACCGGCATCGACTAAGCCATAAGAAGGCAATAATAAAGAACCTTTGTCATTTGCTGCTTGGGTTCTGAAATTGGTTGGGTCAATGCTGGCATAAAGTTCATCCACAAAGCGATAATTCCCATCGATTTTTACTCTTTCCACTACTTCGAATGATGCACCGATACTGGCCGTTGTTTGAGCAGCATCGCCTACTTTTAAACCGTCAATATACAGCGTTTCGGTAAATACATCACCGCTTGGATTGGTAATAACAATATTATTGTCATCTTGATAGTTCGCTACTACATTACTTCCGTATTTCCAGTTTCCAAGAGAAAACATTCCATTGATAGCGATTCTTTTGATTGGTTTGTAGGTAAAGTCAAACTCACCACCAATGTGTATTTGTTCTACTCCTTGTAAAAAAGCATTTCCTAAAATAGTTGGCGTTGCGGAGTTTAAATCATTATCAATATTAGCAGTCAATCTGATGAATCGGTCTTTCCAAGAAGTTCTGTAGAAGTTTAAATTGGCACTAAATTTTGAAGATCTAAAACCATAACCGGCTTCAACTCCCAATATTTTTTCATTAGTAAGGTTTTCATTTACTATAGAAGCATTATTAGGGAATACCGCATTGAAGAAAGGCTGCTTAGAGTAATAACCGGCATTTACAAACACGTTGTGGTTGCGGTTGATGTTGTAATTCAAACCACCTTTAATGTTTCCGCCAAGAAGATTTTCATAATCAGTAGAATATAATGGATCAGAGGTTAGGTATTTGAAATAATCATCTCTTCTGAATCCTTGTTGAGAAACCGCACCTTGGATAAAAGCGGTTAATTTTTCAGTAGAATATTCTAATTGTGTAAACAGACCATACCATCTAACCAAACCATCATTGTTGTAATTGATTTTTTGTTGGTAATCTGAATTGAATAAAGGATTAAAGTGTGGTTTAGTCGAATGTTCAAAAGTCAAAACTCTGTTGGGATTATTAACATCAAAGTTATCGGCAAAATTGTCTGCACCCAATAAATCATTGATGTTTTGAAAATGAATTCCTCTATAAGTTCTGGCGTCTAAACCAAAATCCAACATCAGTTTGTCGTTAAATTTTTTGTTTAAATTAATGATTCCGCCATACCAGTTGTGTGAATTGATAGATGATATTTTCGAAATACCATTTGTTCCATTGTTCGAAGTTGAGTTACTGTTTTGATAAAATCCACCAATAGTTCCTCTCGGATTGTTATTTGGAATTTGGGGACCAGAAGAAGGAATGATTGATACATTTTGTCCTGAATTCCAAGCTTGAATTAAATCAACATCTATAGTTCCATCCGGTTTTCTAAGATTTGGAGCAAAAAATCTGTTGCCTCTAATAGCACCGGTTCCATTGCTTCCGCCACCACGACCCCAAGAACCATAAACTACGGTAGATAATTTGGTTGATTCGTTGATTTTCCAATCCCAATTTAAGGAAGCTACAGGTTTGTGATAATAGTTGGTTCTGAAACTGTATTCTTTTCCATCTAAATAACCCCAATCAGAGTTGTATCTGATATTTGGTTCATTGCCACCTTCACCATATTTTATATAATCAGAAATGGTTGGTGCATTCGATCTTTGATTGTGCCATTGCGGCGCTCCGGTAAAAGTAATTTGAAAGTCATGTTTTTTATTCAATTCATAGCCCAAAGCCACAAAATAGTTAGCTGCGGCAAATTTAGTTCCATCCACAAAACCATCACCAAATGTTTGGCTTATTAATAATGAAGCTGAAAAGCCGTTTTCTAATTTACCGCTTGAATAGGAAGCTAATGTTTTTAGATAATCGTCATTTCCAATGGTTGATGAAAATGTTCCGCCTTGTTTTAAATCGGAAGTTTTGGTAACTACATTGATTGTACCTCCAACTGATGAAATGGCTAATTTGGACGAACCGAGACCTCTTTGTACCTGCATCGCTGAAGTAACATCTGATAATCCCGCCCAGTTACTCCAAAATACCCTGCTGTTTTCCATGTCGTTTACCGGAACACCATTAATCATTACAGCAATATTTTCTTGAGAAAAACCACGAATATTGATTCTCGAATCTCCAAAACCACCACCCGTTTTGGTAACATATACCGAAGGCGTATTGTTAAGTATTTCCGGAAATTCCTGACTACCTAATTTTTCAATGATTTCAGCCGATTTAATAGTGGAAACGGCTATAGGAGTTTTTCGGTCTTTAGCGATATCAATTACGCTCGACTTTATTACAATTTCCTCGAGTTGATTTGACTCAGGATTAAGTCTGATAACACCTAAATCTAAAACGCCATTTTTTTCTACAGAAAAATTCAAAGTTTTTGTTTGAAAACCAATATAGGTGATGATTAACTGACCTGAATTGGTTTTAGTGCTAATAGAAAATTTACCATCAACATCTGTTGTAGTGCCATCAGTTGTTCCTTTGATTAAAACATTTACTCCAGGTAAACCGCCATTTAGTTCAGCATCCAAGATAGTTCCGGAAACCTTTCCCTGTGAAAAAGCAAGGGAAGCAAAAAGACTAAAAATTATTATAAAATAATTGTTTTTAAAATTTTTCATTTTGAGTTGTTTAAATTTTTCTGCAAAATTCAATCAACCAAAAAGAAGAGGAGTTAACAAAATATTAAGAAAACTTTGTCTTTGATAAAGGCTTATTTATTTTTTAAAAAATGTTTCAAAAGAAATTCGGTAGAGCTGTCATGTTGTTTTACATCACCGGAATGAATTTCTTCCAATATCGAATTCGCCAATTGTTTGCCCAGTTCAACACCCCATTGGTCATAGCTGAAAATGTTCCAAATAATGCCTTGTACAAAGATTTTGTGTTCGTATAAAGCAATTAATGAACCCAATGATTTTGGCGTTAATTTTTCAATCAAAAGTGTGTTGGTCGGTTTATTTCCCGTGAAAACTTTAAAGGGTAAAAGATAAGCGGCTTTTTCTCCGGTTACATTTTGTTTTTCGAATTCGGCTTTGACTTGAGCTTCAGTTTTGCCGTTTAGCAAGGCTTCGGTTTGCGCAAAAAAGTTCGACATCAATTTATCATGATGGTCTTGATTGCCATATAACGGTTTTACGTAACCAATAAAATCCGTTGGAATCAACTTGGTTCCTTGGTGAATTAATTGGAAAAATGCATGCTGAGAATTGGTTCCGGGTTCGCCCCAAATAATCGTTCCGGTTTGGTAATTAACCGGTTTTCCATCGCGCCCAACACTTTTTCCATTGCTTTCCATAATGCCTTGTTGTAGATATGGTGCTAATTTTTGTAAATATTGAGTGTATGGAATTAAAGCCTCACTTTCGGCACCAAAAAAGTTATTGTACCAAATGCTTAACAAAGCCAAAATCACCGGAATATTTTTGTCAAAAGATTCGTTTTTGAAATGGTCGTCCATTTCGTTTGCGCCTTTTAATAAGTCGTCAAAATTATCAAAACCAACCGCCAAACTGATGGATAAACCAACCGCGCTCCAAAGCGAAAAACGACCGCCAACCCAATCCCACATCGGGAAAATATTATCCGGATTGATTCCGAATTCGGTTACTTTTTGAATATTAGTTGAAACGGCAACAAAGTGTTTGGCAACCTCTTCTTGTTTGGCTGATTTTAAAAACCATGCGCGAATCGTTTCGGCATTGGAAAGCGTTTCCTGTGTGGTAAATGTTTTTGAAGCGATGACGAAAAGCGTCGTTTCGGGATTCAATTTTTTGATGATTTCGTTTACATGATCGCCATCGACATTGGATACAAAATGAACGGTTAATTGGTTTTTGTAGAACTGTAAAGCCTCAACGACCATTGCTGGACCAAGGTCTGAACCTCCAATTCCGATGTTAACCACATCTGTAAATGCTTTTCCGGTGAAACCTTTTCTTTGTCCAGAAATGACTTCGTTGGAGAAAGCCTTTATTTTATTTTTTACCGCATAAATCTCCGGCATTACATTTTCTCCATCGACTAAAACACTGGCAGTTTCAGGCGAACGCAAAGCAGTATGTAAAACGGCTCTGTTTTCGGTTTGATTGATGGCATCACCTTTGAAATATTGTGCAATGGCTTCCTGAAGATTGGCTTCTTTGGCTAATTCCTGCAATAAATTGAAAGTATCTTGACTGATGATATTTTTAGAATAATCGACTAAAAAATCATTCCATTGGATATGAAATTTTGATGCTCTTGTGGTATCATTGGCAAACATTTCCTTCATGGAAACGTTTTTCATTTGAGCGTAATGTTGGTTCAGTTTTTCCCAAGCGTTTGTGCTTGTAGGATTGAGTTGTGTTAATGCCATTCGTTTACATTTGAATGACAAATTTACAAATATTGATTGGTATAAGTGATGTGAATATTTTACGCTAACGTTGTAGTTGCAAAATATTTTTAAATTAATCTCTAAACTTTAATGAAGCAGTACTATCCAACACTTTTTTCAATGGAGTGATTACTTCTAGGAATTTCTGTTTGTATTTGGAATCCATTGGAGTAGAAGTAGGCAGTTTTAAACGCAATGCATCAACTTGTACGCCATTTTTCCAGAAACGATAACAAACATGTGGTCCGGTGGCTAAACCTGTGCTACCAACTTTGCCGATGACTTGCCCTTGAGTTACTCTTTGACCACGTTTGACCAAAATTTTGGACATGTGTAAGTATTGGGTCGAATAAGTCCTGTCGTGTTTTACTTTAACAAAATTTCCGTTTCCGGTGGTAAATCCGGCTTGTTCAACAACTCCGGCAGCGGTAGACATAATTGGTGTTCCGGTTGGTGCTGCATAATCTGTTCCGTTGTGGGCTTTCCATCTTTTTTGTACCGGATGGAATCTGTTTTTGGTATATCTTGAGGTGATATTGACAAATTTCAGCGGCGCTTTCAGGAAGAAATTTTTCAGCGTTTTTCCTTCTTCATCATAATATTCCAGTCTTTTAGAACTTTCATTAGGCGAGAAAGGAAAGGCGTAGATTTTTTTGCCTTTGTACTCAAAAAAAGAAGCTTTTAAACTGTCTACACCGTCATAAACGGTGTCATTGATATAACGTTCGGTAAAAGTCAAGCCAAATTTATCTCCTTTTTGGAGTTTGAAAAAGTCAATCGACCAAGCGTATATTTTGGCAATTTTGGAAGCCAAAGCGGGATCAACATTTTCTTTGGCCAAAGTTTCCGATAACGAACCATCTAAAGCACCGGCAATTGTTCTGGTTTTAAAAGTTAACGGTCTGGTTTTCTTGTGGGCAATAATAGAATCTCTAAAATCGATTACATAATAATTGATTTTATCAGGTTGGTATATAAAATATTGAATTTTATTGGTTTTGCCTTTGCTGCGAAGAATAGAATAAGTTTTTCCTTTTCTAATGTTTCGCACGTCAAAGCTATCTTTGACTTTAGCCGCGATGTCGAAAACGCCTTTGTTGCCTAAGTTTTGTTTGTCAATAATACTGCCAAAAGTATCGCCTGATTTTACGGTGTCATTTACAATATTAAAATCATTCAGATTAAATCCGAAATCGATCAATTTTGGTTTTGGCTTTTCTACAATGAATTCTTCCTCTTTTGTTTTATCACAAGAAATTACAAAAGAAGTAAGCACTATGGCAAGGAGGATTTTTTGAAAGATTTTCGACATCATTTTTAACTATAATCCTTCACCCCAATTTTTTAACTCGTCTTCGCTCCACAATTCAGGGAAAAATATTCGGCGTTGGTATTTGGGATGCATGTATTTTTTCCAATCGCTTCCGCCGGTGGCTTCGCCAGAACCTTGACCGCTTTCAATATATTTTTTGGCGGCATTTAAATGACCCATCACCCAAGTGATGTTTACCGTGTAATCATAATGACGCATAGCATTCACTAAAGCTGCGTCTTTTTGGTCTTCAAGAGGAAGTTGTTTGAATTTTTGCCAAATATTAATGGTGTTGTATTCTTCCATATATCGAAGAAACTCTTCGCGGTATTTTCTTTCGAATTCTAAAATCAGATAGGATTTCTCTCCGGTTTTGTGGTCTTTCCCGGCGGCTTGCCAATACAAATGTTCCAGAGCATGAGAATAAGGTGTATTTCGGTCGATGTCAGCTCTGAAACGATAATCAATTAGGTTGATTAAATCGGTTGAGGAGAATTCTATCATTCTGTATTGTGCACTTTGGAATCCGCTGGCAGGCGTCAAAGTGTTTCTGAATTTCATATATTGTTCCACTTCCATTCCGTCTCCCATAATGTCAAAAGAAGTGGTTAGCATATCAAAATACCTACTGATTCTACGTAACTTTTCGGTAAAAAAAGCAGTTTTTGGTTGGTCGGTATGACACAATTGGTCAATTTCCCAAAGGATCATTTTGAATAATAATTCGTTGACTTGATGGTACATGATAAAAACCATTTCGTCGGGCAAAACGGTTCTTTGGGTTTGCAAATTTAATAAAGCGTCAGTTTGAATATAATCCCAATAGGTGATGGGTTTTGACCAAAGTAATCCTTCAAGATGGGTTTCTGTTTTTTGATTTATAGCCTCAAACTTTTGTTCTAATGCTTCTAATGTTGAGTTGTAGTTGGTTGTTTTGTTGTTCATTATTTTTTTGATTTAACCATAAAAGGACTTTTTAATCCTTTGAAGCCGTCTAAATCTGCTTTTATGGAACCAACGGCTAAACTGGCTTTAATTCGCAAAGGTATTTTATTTTCGTCATCTGATATCCAAACGGTAAGACTTTCTTCTTCTTTAAACACTCTTCCCGATTGCACTAATGGTCTAAACACCATGGTTGCTGCGGTTCCGAATTTAGTTTTTAACTGTTCTCTTCCTGTAAATTTCAACTTGAATTTAAAAACTTCGTCATCAAAAAACATGTCAACAACAATAGATTCACCTACTTTTAATTTGTCAATATTGGGATGGTTTCTCAAGTAGTAAAAGGTAGATAAGATGTCTTGAACGTTTTCAGTGACAGCAAATGTTTTTTCGGTGTTGTTTTTGTAATTTTTCACCAAAACTTTATTGGTTGCCTGATTAAAAAAACCCTCCTGATTTTTGGTATAACCACCTTCATCAATCTTTCTCACGAATTGATAAGGTTTGTTAGTAACTTTATCAAAATAACTCTCATATGTATCATCTACTTTGAAGAAAAAACGTGACATACCGACAGTATAACCTTTGCCAATAACGTGATATACTTTTTTGTTTTCTTTTACAGCTTCTTTTACTTCCATGGTTGCAAAACCGGCATTGATAAAACCATAGTGAATTCGAAACTTGAACCATTCGCCGGTATCATAGGCTTCAGGTTTTTGAGCTTCAAAACTTACAGTGATAAAAAGCAATAATAAGAATAGGAATTTTTTCATTTTTCTATGGATTTTCTACTGTAAGTGCAATATCCGTTCCAAAAGTACCAAAACAAAAAAACCCAATCAAATTAATGACTGAGTTTTTATGCTATTAACCAACCAAAAAACTATAAATTATGAAAATTTATCCAAAACTTGAGGAAACCACTCCCCTGTTTTGTCCTGCAAAGATAAATCAACACGTTGCATTATTACAAGCTAAAAGTCAACTTTAACAATAATTTAATAAAATATGGTCTTTTTTAAGGGTTGTTTTTAAATTATATTTAACAAAATTTAAATATTACAGTGTTCCTCGCAACATTTGCTCTCTTTCTATCGATTCAAATAAAGCTTTGAAATTACCCGCGCCAAATCCTCTGGCGCCCATTCTTTGAATAATCTCAAAAAATAAGGTTGGTCGGTCTTCAACCGGTCTGGTGAAAATTTGCAATAGGTAACCTTCTTCATCCGCATCAATCATAATTCCTAGTTTTTGAAGTTCGTTAATGTCTTCTTTGAACTTACTCATGTGGTCTTTCAATCTTTCAGGAATAGCATCGTAATAAGCTTGAGGCGGAGTGGTTAAGAATTCAATTCCTCTGGCGCGCATATCCGCAACGGTCGTGATAATATCGTCGGTGGCTACCGCTATATGTTGTACGCCCGGACCTTCATAAAAGTCTAGATATTCTTCAATTTGCGAACGTTTTTTTCCTTCGGCCGGTTCATTGATTGGGAATTTGATTCTTCCGTTACCGTTGCTCATTACTTTCGACATTAGCGCCGAATATTCCGTAGTGATTTGCTTGTCGTCAAAAGATAAGAAGTTTACAAATCCCATCACGTCTTCATACCATTTTACCCAAGTGTTCATTTCGTTCCAACCTACATTTCCAACCATGTGGTCAACGTATTTTAGTCCAACCGGTTTCGGATTGTAATCGGATTTCCATTCTTTATATCCCGGTAGGAATGCACCATTGTAATTTTTGCGTTCCACAAACATGTGAACTGTTTCGCCATAAGTGTAAATTCCGGCACGAACTACTTCTCCGTGTTCGTCTTTTTCTACGGTTGGTTCCATGAAAACTCTGGCGCCACGCTTAGTAGTTTCTTCGAAAGCAGAACGGGCGTCTTCCACCCATAAAGCTACTACTTTAACTCCATCGCCATGTTTTTTTACATGTTCTCCGATTGGTGAATCGCTGTTTAAGGCAGTTGTAAGGACCAAACGAATTTTGTCTTGTTTTAAAACGTAAGACGCTCTGTCTCTCATTCCGGTTTCTAATCCAGCATAGGCATGGGATTGAAAACCAAATGCGGTTTTGTAAAAATGGGCGGCTTGCTTAGCATTACCCACATAAAATTCTACATAATCGGTTCCTAAAAGCGGTAGAAAATCCTGTGCGCCTTCAAATATTTTTTCCAGTCCGTATTCAACGGATTTTATTTCTTTTGACATAATATAATATATTTAAAGGGAATGTCATTCCCCAAAAGTTGTGTTTATTTTTTTACTCTAACCAAGATTGGAAATACTTGTCATCGGCAATTTTCATAGCTTCTTCGGTTACCATTAAAGGTTTGAAAGTGTCTACCATTACGGCCAATTCTTGTGTTTCTGTTTTTCCGATACTTCTTTCTACTGCTCCCGGATGCGGTCCGTGTGGAATTCCGGCAGGATGTAAGGAAATATGTCCGGCTTCAATATCATTTCTGCTCATAAAATCACCGTCGACATAATACAAAACTTCATCGGAATCGATGTTGCTGTGGTTGTAAGGCGCCGGAATAGCATCCGGATGGTAATCGTATAAACGTGGCACAAAAGAGCAAACCACAAATGCATCAGTTTCAAATGTTTGATGAACCGGTGGTGGTTGGTGAATTCTTCCGGTTATTGGTTCGAAGTCGTGAATTGAAAAGGCATAAGGATAATTATAACCGTCATAACCTACTACATCAAAAGGATGCGTGGCGTATACCATATCGAATATTTCGTCTTTCTTTTTGACTTTGATTACAAATTCGCCTTTTTCGTCATGCGTTTCTAATTCATACGGACGACGAATGTCACGTTCACAGAAAGGAGAATGTTCTAATAATTGTCCGAACCAATTTCTATATCGTTTTGGGGTGTAAATTGGTCGGTGAGATTCAACGATAAACAAACGGTTGTCTTCGGTATCAAAATCGATTTTGTAAATGATACCGCGTGGAATCAACAGGTAATCACCGTATTTGAAATCGAGATTTCCCAACATGGTTCTTAATTTCCCGCTACCGCGATGGATGAAAAGCAATTCGTCTGAATCGGTATTTTTATAAAAATAATCTTTGGTTGACTGTTTTGGCGCTGCCAAAGCAATATGACAATCGGAATTGGTCAACACAATTTTTCGGCTTTCCAAAAAGTCGTTTTCCGGGTTTACTTGAAATCCGCGAAGGCGATAAGATTGAATGTTATTGGCTTTTGAAATTTTGGGCGCAACGCTGTATTGGTTTCTGATTTCTTTGACTTGTGTTGGTCGGTGTTCGTGATAAGAGTTGGTAGACATTCCGTCAAAACCGACGGTACCGAACAATTGTTCGTAGTACAAATCTCCGTTAGGTTTGCGGAAAATGGTATGTCTTTTGGGTGGAATATTTCCTAATTTGTGATATAATGGCATAAATTTAATGGTTTAATTAAACAATTTGAAAATGTAGCAATTGGTAAATTGTTACATTGAATAATTGATATGCTGCATCAACTCACTCAGGATTTCTCTTGATGAGGAATTTTAAATGCGCTAATAAATTATCCCATTTTTTCATTCATACAAATATCGGAAAAATATAAACGCTGAAAATGATAATTGTCAATTTTTATAAAAGCAAAAAAGGATTAAAGAGTTTTGAATGGCTCTCTAATCCTTTTTGGTAAAATGATATAATAAAATTATTCCTGTTTATTCGGATTGTTTAGCTTACTTCTCTTTTTACTGTAACCAAAGTAAATTATGAAACCTAATGCCAACCAACCTAAAAGTCTTAACCAGTTTGTCCAACCTAATCCATAAATCATAGCTAAACAAACGATAATGCCTAAAATGGGCACAAAAGGCACAAAAGGCGTTTTGAATTCGCGCTTCATGTTTGGTTCAGTTTTTCTCAAAACAATTACAGAAACACACACTAAAATAAAGGCAAATAAAGTTCCGATACTGGTCATGTCACCTACAATATCACCGGGAACAAAGGCAGCAAAAAGGCCAACAATAATTAAAATGGCTAAGTTGGCTTTGTATGGCGTTTTGTATTTTGGATGTACTTCACTAAAGGCTTTTGGCAACAAACCATCTTTACCCATTGAGTAAAAAACTCGGGATTGGCCTAATAACATTACCAAAATTACAGAAGAAAATCCTGCCAAAATAGCCACAGTAACAAGCTGTGCTAACCATTCGTAGCCAAACATGTATTTTTGAATTGCAAATGAAACTGAAGCTTCTTTTCCACCGGTTCTAAAATCTTCAACGGTTGCCACTCCTGTTAAAACGTGTGCAAATAGGATATATAAAACAGTACAAATAGCTAATGACCCTAAAATACCAATTGGCATATCGCGTTTTGGATTTTTGGTTTCTTGAGCTGCTGTACTTACGGCGTCAAATCCGATAAAAGCAAAGAAAACAGTTCCTGCTGCACCTAGAATTCCCATAATACCACCATAATTATGGCCAATACCATGTTCGTCTGTAAAGATGCCTGGCTCCGGAATATATGGTGTGTGATTGGCGTCATCAATAAAACTCCAACCAAAAACAATAATCATTACTACAATAGCTACTTTAACCACTACAATGATTCCGTTTACAAAAGCAGATTCTTGTGTGCCTTTAATTAAAAGTAAACTGATAGCCGCTACAATAAATAAAGCAGGCAAATTGATGATTCCGTTAACACCATCTAAAGAAGTTTGGAAAGGCGAATGACAAAATTCATACGGAATTGGGCTCACATGGAGCACATTGACCAGTAGATTATTAAGATATTCACTCCAAGCAATACCAACAGTAGCAGCGCCAACAGCATATTCTAAAATCAAATCCCATCCGATAATCCAAGCAAGGAATTCACCCATGGTTGCATAAGTATAAGTATAAGCACTTCCGGCAATAGGAATAGAAGAGGACAATTCAGCATAACATAATCCGGCTAAAGCACATCCGATAGCGGCTACAATAAAACCAATTGTTACTGATGGCCCGGCATTTTGAGCTGCAGCTGTGGCAGTTCTAACAAACAGACCAGCGCCTATAATAGCTCCAATTCCCAAGGCAACCAAAGACCATGCGGTTAAGGTTCTTTTTAATCCTTTTTCAGACTCTGACGCTTCTGCTAATAACAGCGCCATAGGTTTTCTTTTCCAAATCGACATAAATAGTTAGTTTAGTTAAAAGTTTTTCAAATATAGTTTTTTATGAATTATCTACTGCAAAAAAATAGTTTTTAAGGTTAATTTCAGCATTAGAACCAAAATCCAACACTGATGAAGGTAAATCCTTTAGTCAACTCGGGAGACCAAGAGTATTTTACTTCAACCGGTCCGATTACAGATTCTAAGGCATAGCCAATGGCGTAACCGTTATAGGTTGGTTTCGAAAGCCAATTGCCGGTTCTGAACAAATCATCTTCCACATTGGCAAAGTTGGCGGCAAAATTGACGTGGTTTTTTTTAAAAAACTCATAATCAAAAGTGATGCACGACTTAATATAACTATCGGCGGAAAGACTTAAAAAATCGTAACCATAGAAGTGCTTAAAGTTATTGATGGTATTATAACCGTAACCACCCAATACAAAATCAAAGAAATGAACACTGTCATTTCCAAAGACAAAGCCTAAATCAGATTGCAATTTTACTGTGGCTTTTTTGTAAAATGTTTTGACAATGCCTATTTCTCCCTTAGCAATCGAGTAACGGTTAAATTCTCTTGTATAATCAGAAGAATACAGAAAAGATTGGACGTCACCTGAGAAAAACCAACCTTTTTTAGGAAATAGTTTGTTGTCAAAAGAATCATATTTGGCATACCCAAATACACTAGCATAAGAACTTTTTTCAAAAGTTGGATTGACCTCACTTAAGTTGTCAGTTCGAATTTTCAAATATTTCCATTCGACACCGGCGCCAATTAAAAATTTTTGAATAAAAACCGTTTGCATATAAGCTTGATTGGTGAAGTCTGAAAAGTCCATATTGATGCTGTTTAAGCCCAATTGATTCAGGATTTCACCATTTCTAAAATCAGTTTCTACATTGCGATTGAATTGATTGTATCTTGATTTGATGCCAAAACTCCAATAAAAACCATTGTCGATATAGTAATCCAGATTATACCGAATGTTATCACCAAGACCAATATCCAGAGATACTACATCGTTCTTAAAGAGTGATTTCTTTTGCGTAATATTAGTCAAAAGGGCGCTTTTGTACAAACCGTCGTAATGCAAGCCGAATTTCAAAAAAGTTTTGGTTGGATTTTCGGTTAGGCTTAATTTCAATTCATCAGCTCCTTGATAAGGTTCGATAGTGTAACTGATTCTACTGAAGTTTTGGGTAGCATTGATGTTATTCACACCGGTTTTCAAATCGTCATAACTGATTTTTGTCCCGTTTTTAAAACGCAATTTCCCAAGAATATAAGCTCTGGTATAATTGTCCAATTTGTTGAGGCTGATACTTTTAATAAACAAAGAGTCTTGCTTAACACTGTGATTGTTGAGTTTATAAGTTTGGGTTGAATCGGCCAAACGTTTGATTTTGTCAATCTCGAATAGGGCTGCAATTTCTCCTTTTTTAATAATCTCTCTTCCATCATCAAAGGAAATTACGCCATAGTTGGAAATATCGGGTTTGATATAAATATCCGTAATTCTCTTTTTTTCGTTCATGCTTTTAATCATGTCCAAATTGGTGATTTGTACCAGAATTCGAGTCGCATCTTTCAACGCATCTCGATTCTTCAAATCGTCCTGAACATCGACACCTATGATAATATCGGCGCCCATTTTTCGGACTTCTTCTGCCGGATAATTATTGACCACACCGCCGTCAATAAGTAACTTACCATCGATTTCTACAGGAGAAAATAAGGAAGGAAATGCCGAACTTGCCAATAAGGCTTGCGCCAAATAACCTTCTTTCAATATTATGGCTTCACCGGTTTCGATGTCGGTGGCTACACACAAAAACGGAATGGGTAATTTGCTGAAATCGCTAACATGTCTAACGTTGTGGATCAATTTTGACAATAAATTATAATTGTACATTCCTTTGGAAAGCGCTATTGGAATTCCGATTTTGAATTTGTGAAAAGGTAACGAAATCGCATACATTTCATCGTTTCGCTTTTCGTAAAAGCTCTTGGAAGAACGCGGAATATAATCTTGTAATAATTCGTCGAAATCGGTATTGTAAAAGATAGAGTCAATTTGCGTAGCGCTATAACCTGAAGCATATAAACCGCCAACAACCGCACCCATACTGGTTCCGCCGATGTAATCTATTTTAATGCCGTTTTCCTCTAAAACTTTCAACACACCAATATGAGCAAATCCTTTGGCGCCACCACCACTAAGTACCAAGCCAATTTTTGGTCTTTTGGTTTTGGTTGAATCTTGTGCTTTTAAGGCAATTGGCAATAGTAAAAAAGCAATTGGCAATAGGCAGTAGGCAACAGAAAGAGTTTTTTTAACGATAATGTTTCGCTTTTGGCAGGCGACTAATGGCTTTTGGCTAATGGCTAATGGCTCTTTATACATTATTGTTCTTTTTGGTAAAATTCGGAAATTTTTTTGGCTTTTGACACACCTACAACGGCTGATATTTCTTTTTCAGTGGCTAATTTCAATCTTTTAACACTTTTAAAATGTTTTATTAATGTTAACATGGTTTTTTCACCAATGCCGGGAATAGTTTCAATGGTGGTTTGCAAAGCCGATTTACTGCGTTTGTCTCGATGGTGCGTAATCCCGAATCGATGCGCTTCGTTGCGCAAATGTTGGATGATTTTGAGTGTTTCACTTTTTTTATCCAAATACAACGGCACTGAATCGCCGGGATAAAACAACTCTTCCAATCTTTTGGCAATGCCGATGATGGCGATTTTTCCTCGCAAACCTAAATCGTCTATACTTTTCAATGCTGAAGACAATTGCCCTTTTCCACCGTCAATGATGATGAGTTGTGGTAACGATTGGTTTTCGTCGAGTAGGCGTTTGTATCTGCGATAAACGACTTCTTCCATCGAAGCAAAGTCATTCGGACCTTCAACGGTTTTGATATTGAAATGGCGATAGTCTTTTTTGCTTGGCTTTCCGTCTTTAAAAACCACACAGGCCGAAACGGGATTTGTTCCTTGAATATTCGAATTATCAAAACATTCTATATGTCGAGGTTCAGTCGAAAGGCGTAAATCTTTTTGCATTTGCGCCATAATTCGGTTGGTATGGCGTTCCGGATCTACAATTTGAATTTGCTTGAGTTGTTCCAAACGTTGGTATTTTGCATTGCGTTGCGACAGTTCTAATATTTGTTTTTTATCGCCGAGTTGTGGCACGGTAACTTTTATTGTAGCGCCAAAATCCAATTCAAAAGGCAAAATAATTTCCCTAGTGGTCAAATGAAAACGTTCTCTGAGTTCAACTACAGCAAGCTCTAACAATTCTTCGTCGCTTTCGTCTAATTTCTTTTTGAGCTCCAGAGTATGTGACCGAATGATTGCGCCGTGTGCTATTTGAAGGAAATTGACATACGCCATTGTTTCATCTGAAACGATTGAAAAAACATCTACATTCGAAATTTTTGGGTTTAAAATCGTGGAACGCGATTGGTAATTTTCTAAAACTTCTATTTTTTCTTTGATTTTTTGAGCGGCTTCGAACTTCATTTCGGCAGCCAATTCTTGCATCAGTCTTTTGAAATCGCGCAAACTGTCTTTGAAATTGCCTTTTAGGATTTCACGGATGGCATCGACTTGCTTTTGGTAATGTTCCAATGTTTCATAACCTTCACACGGCCCTTTGCAATTGCCGATATGGTATTCCAAACACACTTTGTATTTGCCCGATTTGATATTGGCATCGTTTAAATCGTAATTGCAAGTTCGCAACGGATACAATTCTTTGATTAAATCTAAAATCGTATTGACCGTTTTGAAATTGGTATACGGACCAAAATATTCCGAGCCGTCTTTGACCATTCTTCGCGTTGGGAATATTCTTGAAAACGGTTCTTTTTTGATGCAAATCCAAGGATAGGTTTTGTCATCTTTGAGTAATACGTTATAACGAGGTTGTAGTTTTTTGATGAGGTTGTTTTCCAGCAAAAGGGCATCGGCTTCTGAGGAAACGACGATGTGTTTGATTTCTACAATCTTTTTGACCAACACATTTGTTTTGGCGTTATCGTGGAGTTTGTTGAAATAAGAAGTAACTCTTTTTTTTAGGTTTTTGGCTTTGCCAACATATAGAATTTTTGCGTCTTTATCATAATATTGATACACACCCGGACTATCCGGCAAGGTTTGCAATTGTAGTTCTATAGAAGGGATTTCCATAAAAACAAAGTTAACGGAAATCTCCATAAAAGCAAGAGACGAAAAGCCTAACATTTATCATGTTTTTTGAGGAGACTAAGCCTTAGTTTTGATAAAAATTTTAGGTATGAAATTCTGGAAGAAACTCACCAACGACCGAAGAAAGGATCGTATTGAAAAGGCATTGCGGTCTAATGTCAATTTTTCAAAAGACATTTCATTAGGATATCCTGCATCAAAATTAGACAGCAGAGTATTTAATGACGACGCACCATTTTTAAAAGATGCGCTTATTTTGCAAACTTATGTGGCAAATCCGAACAATATCGGTTGTCACACTTTTGGCACTTCTGAAAAGGCATTTAGCGGAACGCACGACATAGAACGAGAAGTTTTAGACGTTATTGCGGTTGATATTTTTAAAGCCGAAATAGATTCTTTTGACGGTTATATTTCGCCCGGCGGAACCGAAGCTAATATTCAAGCGATTTGGATGTTTCGCAATTATTTCATCAATAATTTTGAAGCAAAAGGAGAAGAGATTGCTATAATTTCTTCAGAAGATACCCATTATTCAATCCCGAAAGCTTCTAACGTGTTACAATTGGATTGGCTAAAAATCCCGGTAGATTTTGACACGCGTTCAATTGATAGAAATGTATTGGACCAAATGGTTCTTACTGCTCAAAAAGAAGGGAAAAAATATTTCATTGCGGTTTCCAATATGGGAACCACCATGTTTGGCTCAGTTGACAATCCGGAAGATTATATTGAAGTTTTTGATAGACATCATTTACAGTATAAATTGCATATTGACGGAGCTTACGGTGGTTTTGTTTATCCGTTCAGCAATCAGGAATCGGTGATTAATTTTAGCAATCCGAAGATTAGTTCCATCACTATTGATGCGCATAAAATGTTACAAGCACCCTACGGAACCGGTGTTTTTATTTGCCGAAAAGGCTATATCGAAAACGTGCTGACCAAAGAAGCCGAATACGTAGAAGGTATGGATTTAACATTATGCGGAAGTCGAAGCGGAGCTAATGCTGTGGCGGTTTGGATGATACTATTCACTTATGGACCCAACGGTTGGTTTGAGAAAGTTAGTGTCTTGCAAATGCGTACACAATTTTTGTGTAACCAATTGGACGCGATGAATATTCAGTATTTCCGTGAGCCATTTATGAATATAGTGACGATTAAAGCGGAGTATATTCCCGAAAAAATAGCCGAAAAATACGATTTAGTGCCACAACAACATGACGGCAACAACAAGTGGTACAAAATTGTGTTGATGGATCATGTAGAAGTAGAACATTTGACTACTTTTATAGAAGATTTGACGGTTATTAATTATGCTTAAAAAAGACTTACGCAAAAAATACAAAGAACTTCGCCAGCGATTATCTCAAGAAGAATTGGAAGATAAAAGTTTGGCGATTGCCAATCGGTTGTTGCAATTAGATGTTTGGGACAACACTTATTTTCATTTGTTTCTGACTATTGAAGAACAAAAGGAAATCGATACCGAGTTTGTGTTGCAAATTTTAGCGGGAAAAGACAAAGAAATTGTGGTCGCTAAAAGCAATTTTGAAACACTCGAAATGACCAACTATTTGTTAACAGACAATACCAAGTTTCAAAAAAACGAGTATAATATTTATGAACCCGTTGATGGAATAGAAGTGCCCACTTCAAAAATTGACGTGGTTTTTGTGCCGCTTTTGGCTTATGATGCAAAGGGAAATCGAGTAGGTTATGGCAAAGGATTTTACGATAATTTTTTGTCTCAATGCAAAGAAGATGTGGTTAAAATAGGTTTGTCGTTCTTTGAACCAGAAGATTCAATAGAAGATGTTTCGGTAATTGATATTCGTTTGGATTATTGTATAACGCCTATGACTCTGTATAGTTTTCGATAGCCGTTTTTTTGGCGAAAGCCTTTTTGTTGAAAACGATTAAAATACCAACACCGGTTGAAATCGCCATATCGGCTATGTTGAAAATGGCATTGAAGAATTTGAAAGGTTGTCCGCCCCAAATGGGTAACCAATCCGGAAAGTGTCCTTCGATAATCGGGAAGTATAGCATGTCGACTACTTTTCCATGAAACCAAGTGCCATAAGGTTGGTCAGAGAACATGGTTGATAAATGGCCGTAGCTGTCATCAAAAATAACACCGTAGAAAACAGAATCGATTATATTTCCGGCAGCACCTGCAAATATCAAAGCAATGGCAACCATTAAATATCTTGAACTGTGTTTGGTACTGGCATCATACAACCAATATCCAATTCCGAAAACTGCTAAAATTCTGAAAAGCGTTAGAAATAATTTACCGTATTCTCCCGGAATTTTTGTTCCCCATGCCATCCCTTCGTTTTCAATCAGCAATATTTTAAACCAATTGGTGATGTCAATTTGACCCGCTTCACCATAAACAAAATTGGTTTTGATATAAATCTTGGTAAATTGATCGATCAATAAAATAACAGCGATGATTAAAATGGAATTGCGTAATGACATTCTTCGGGTTTTATTGGCGCAAAAATAACAATATTATTACATAAAAAACATAATATTTTTTTAGTTATAAATCTCATACTATACATTTTACAAATGGTAACAAAAGAATCGTTAATTTTACTCTTGGAAGCAACCAAATCTGTTTTTTAGCATCCACAAGAAAACAGTAACCAATAAAACTATTGATATGAAAAAATCTTATTTACTCCTCCTTTTCTTTTTTTCAATTTTCGCAGTCTCTTGTGACAATGACGACAATGCTGAATTGGCAAAATTCGCAGTTCCAACAGTAAAATCTTTAGCCGACATCAGAGCTGATGTATCAGTTACAGCGGCAAGACAAACCCAATCGGACGGAAAAATTTATGTAACAGAAGATTATCTTTTTTACATTGCTCAAGAATCAGGCGTTCACATATTTAATAATACCAATCCGGCTTCTCCGGTGAATATTGCCTTTATCAATTTGGATGGTGTTCATAATATTTCTGTAAAAGGGAATTACCTCTATGCTGACAATTTTGTGGATTTGTTGGTTTTTGATATTTCTAATATCCAAAATATTACTTTGGTTAGAACCATTGAAAATAGTATTGCTTTTTCCCCAACTTTTCCCCAAGAGGCTGAGTTTTATGATTACACCGTTTATCCGACAGGCGACGAAATCATCACCGGGTTTGACATTCAAATGAGAAACAGACCGGAAGGCGAATTTATAACTTTAGCAAATGATGCTTTGGCTTCCTTTGAAAGTGCTAATGGTGGGAATATTGGCACCGGAGGTTCTTATGCACGTTTTCAAATTAATGGCGATGCGCTTTACACGATTGATGCTTATAAGTTGAATGTTTTCAATATAGCCAATCCGGTTAATGCTTTTTTTGACAAAGAAGTTTATATGACCCAATGGTTTGGCGGTGGTGTATTTGAAACTTTATTCATCCAAAAAGAAATTTTATTTGTTGGTTCTACCACCGGAATGTATACCGTTGATGCGGAAGATGAATTTAATCCCTTTTTTGTTTCCGGATTTTCGCATGCTACGGCTTGTGATCCTGTAGTCGTTTATGGAAATACGGCTTATATTACAGTTCGAGGAGGTTCTTCTTGTGGTGCCATTGACGATCAAATTAACGTAATTGATGTGACCGATATTGCTGCTCCAACTTTGCTTTCTACGTATTTACTTGATGAACCTTATGGTTTGGGAATTAAAAACGGCGTTTTGTATGTAGGTTGCGGAAACAATGGTTTAAAGGTTTTTAATGCTGTCAATAGCGCTAATCTTACTTTAGAAAACACGTATCCAATCAATGTAAAAGACATTATTCCATTGGACAGTCATTTGATTGTGGTTGGTAATAATCACATAACCCAATACAGTTACGGTCCGAATTTCACTTTGACGCCGATAAGCGAAATAGATTTATAATTAAAAAAGCCCCGATTTATCGGGGCTTTTTTATACTTGGTAAAGTATTATCTATTATCGTTGTAAATTTTTAGCTTCTATACTCATAGTGGCGTGAGGAACTATTTTCAATCTTTCTTTTGAAATCAGCTTACCGGTTACTTTGCAAACACCGTAAGTTTTGTTTTCCACACGGAAAAGCGCATTTTTTAAATCGCGAATAAACTTCTCTTGGCGAATTGCTAATTGAGAGTTGGCTTCTTTTGACATGGTTTCGCTTCCTTCTTCGAAAGCTTTAAACGTAGGCGATGTGTCATCAGTACCGTTGTTTAAATCATTCATATAGGCGCTTTTTATCAAGTCTAAATCGGCTTTTGCTTTTTCAATTTTCGCTAAAATAATTTCTTTGAACTCTGCTAAATCAGCATCTGAGTATCTTAATTTTTCTTCTACCATAATCTTTCGTAATTATTTAGAAATTAATATTCTTGTTTTTATCTCGTCAAACTCTATCTCAGTACCATTGGAAACTTCATTGTCTAAAACTAAGGTTTCGGTTAACGTTTCTGATTTGATATAGTTTTCGTTTTCTTGTATGGCTTTCGCCAATATATCATTATGTTGTAAATGAACTTTTATTTTGTCGGTCACTTCAAATCCGCTGTCTTTTCTAAGGTTTTGGATTCGGTTAACCAATTCTCTGGCGATACCTTCGTTTTTCAATTCTTCGGTAAGCGTAATATCTAGCGCAACAGTTATGCCATTTGCATTGGCTACCAACCAACCCGGAATGTCTTGGGAAGAAATCTCTACGTCTTCTAAGGATAAAATTATACTTTTTCCTGAAATAACAAGCGTTAACTCACCTTTAATGTCTAATTCATTAATTTGTTCCGCTGTAAAACTTTGTATCTCTTTGGAAATCAAACCCATGTCTTTACCAAAACGCGGACCGAGTGTTTTGAAATTCGGCTTGATTTGCTTCACCAAAACCCCAGACGCATCGTCTAAAAGTTCGATTTCTTTGACGTTTACTTCGGCTTTTATCAGGTCGGAAACGGCCTCGATTTCAGCACGTTGATGCTCGTCAAGTATTGGTATCATTACCTTTTGCAAAGGCTGACGCACTTTTATCATTTCCTTTTTACGGAGTGATAAAACGAGTGATGAAATCGTCTGTGCTTTCATCATTTTGCTTTCAAGTGATTTATCAACAAAGTTTTCAACCGAATTTGGAAATTTCGCCAAATGTACTGACTCAAATTCCTCTGTATGTGTTGCCTGCGTTAAATCTCTGTAAAGTTTGTCCATAAAGAATGGTGCGATGGGTGCTGACAGTTTTGCTACGTTCAACAAACAAGTATACAAGGTTTGGTAAGCGGCAATTTTATCAGTTCCGTATTCGCCTTTCCAGAATCTTCTTCTGCACAAACGAACATACCAGTTGCTCAAATTCTCTTGAACAAAGTCGGAAATAGCTCTTGCAGCTTTGGTTGGTTCATAATCGGCGTAAGCTTCATCTACGACTTTAATCAACGTATGCAATTCGGATAAAATCCAACGATCAATTTCAGGTCTTTCGTTTAATGGAATTTCCGCTTCCGCGTATTTGAATCCGTCAATGTTCGCATACAAACTAAAGAACGAATAAGTATTATATAGCGTTCCGAAGAATTTACGGCGTACTTCAGCAACGCCTTCGATATCAAATTTTAAGTTGTCCCAAGGATTCGCATTCGCAATCATGTACCAACGCGTTGCATCCGGACCATATTCTGCTAAGGTTGTAAATGGATCAACAGCATTACCTAAACGTTTGGACATTTTTTGTCCGTTTTTGTCTAGTACCAAACCGTTCGACACTACATTTTTGTAGGCAATTTTATCAAAAACCAACGTTCCGATAGCGTGTAAAGTATAAAACCAACCACGAGTTTGATCAACACCTTCGGCGATGAAATCGGCTGGAAAATCTTTGTTTTCGTCAATTTTATCTTTGTTCTCGAAAGGATAATGCCATTGTGCATAAGGCATCGCGCCCGAATCAAACCAAACATCAATTAAATCGCTTTCGCGTTTCATCGGCTTGCCTGACGGAGAAACTAAGGTGATATTATCAACTACATTTTTATGCAAGTCCACTAAATTATAGTTTTCCTCGCTCATGTTGCCCACTTCAAAACCTTTGAAAGGATTTGTAGTTTCCACTCCGGCTTTTATCGCTTTTTCGATTTCGTTGTATAGTTCTTCTACCGAACCGATAAGCACTTCTTCCTGTTTGTCTTCGGTTCTCCAAATTGGCAATGGAATGCCCCAATATCTTGAACGTGATAAGTTCCAATCGTTGGCATTTTTCAACCAATTCCCGAAACGACCTTCGCCGGTGGCTTTTGGCTTCCAGTTGATGGTGTCGTTCAAATCAAACATTCTGTCTTTGACATCGGTTACTTTGATGAACCAAGAATCTAACGGATAATATAACAACGGTTCGTCGGTTCTCCAACTGTGCGGATAACTGTGAACGTATTTTTCTACTTTAAAAGCTTTGTTTTCTTCTTTTAATTGGATGGCAATTTCGACATCGGCTGAACGTTCCGGAGCTTCATGGGCTTCGTAGTATTCGTTCTTTACATATTTCCCGGAATATCCGCCCAAACCTTGGATGAATTTCCCTTGTAAATCAACAAGCGGTACAGGATTTCCGATTTCGTCTAAAACCAACATTGGCGGTACTTCAGGCGTTGCTTCTTTGGCGACTTTGGCATCATCGGCACCAAAAGTCGGCGCGGTGTGAACGATTCCGGTTCCGTCTTCGGTAGTTACGAAATCTCCTGAAATTACTCTAAAAGCATTTTCAGCATTTTGATATGGTAAAACCAATGGCATTAACTGTTCGTAACGGATATCGACTAAAGTTGCACCTTTACATTCGGTTAAAATTTGGTATGGTATTTTTTTATCTTCGGCTTTGTAATTGGCAAAATCACTGTCGTTTTCAGCAACCACGAATTTCCCGGTGAATTGTTTTCCGACTAAATTTTTAGCCAAAATAACATTTACCGGTTCGAAAGTATATTGGTTAAAGGTTTTCACCAAAACATAATCTATTTTTGGCCCGACAGTCAAAGCCGTGTTACTTGGCAACGTCCATGGCGTGGTCGTCCAAGCCAATATGTGGATGTCACCAAACCCTTGAAGGAAGTTGGGTAAGGTTTCGTTTTTTGTTTTGAACTGCGCTACAACCGTTGTATCGGTAACATCTCTATAACTTCCCGGTTGGTTTACTTCGTGTGAAGATAATCCGGTTCCGGCTTTTGGAGAATAGGGCTGAATCGTGTAGCCTTTGTATAATAAACCTTTATCATAGATTTGTTTCAAAAGCCACCAAACGCTTTCCATGTATTTGGATTTGTAAGTCACATACGGATCTTCCATATCAACCCAATAGCCCATTTTTTCGGTTAAGTCGTTCCAAACGTCAGTGTAACGCATAACAGTTTTTTTACATGCTTCGTTGTATTCTTCGATGGAAATGGTTTTTCCGATATCTTCTTTTGTGATGCCTAATTCTTTTTCGGTGCCTAGTTCAACAGGCAAACCATGTGTGTCCCAACCTGCTTTTCGCTTCACTTGGAAACCTTTTTGAGTTTTATAACGACAAAAAATATCTTTTATCGCACGTGCCATTACGTGGTGAATTCCGGGTAAGCCATTCGCAGACGGCGGTCCTTCAAAAAACACATAAGGCGTGGCACCTTCACGTGAAGTTACACTTTGCTCAAAGACGTTATTTTTTTTCCAAAAATCAAGAACTTCAGAGGCTACGGTTGGTAGGTCAAGTCCTTTGTATTCAGTAAACTTAGTACTCATTTTTGTCGTTTTCTTAAATCAGTTTGCGAAAGTAAGGAATTTTGATAAAAGAGAATAGAAAATAGAGAAAAGAGAATAGACTTTTGCTGAAAATTAAGAAAGACTTGTGATTTTTTAAACATTTAAGCAAAAACTTCTTTTAAAACGTCTAGAGATTTTGGTTTTTTGAATCCGTCAAGATGGATTGCATAATAGTCGAGTAGGATTTTGAGTAGTATTTGGCGTTCCACTCCGGCGAAAACCTTTTGGTTACTGTCAAATTTTAAGTCGATGAGTTTTTTGAACAGATGCGTTTCGTGTTCGCTAAGACAGCCGATTCCTAGAAACGGAGTAAAAAAGCCATCTTTCATTTCAAAATGTTTGCCTCCAATTTCAGAAGTGTCGGGATAGAAACCAAGGAATTTGGTGACTTCCAACATTAAAATCAAATGAAAGTTAGAGGTTTCTTCATGATTATCTAGCCAAAGTAATGCCGATTCTAAAAAGATAAATAAGTTTTCGTTTTTTTCTTCTTCTTGGATGCTATGATGGAGAATTTCCGAAAGAAAAATTACCATTGTACTCTTGATGACATCGGTATTTATGGTGTGATAAGCTGTAGAAAGTTTGATTTCTTTGAAATGTTCTAAAGTGGCTTTATTCTTGTGATTGGCTTCAATTTCGAGTAAAGTCAACGGTTGGAAATAAGCCATTTTTGTCCCGAAGCTTCGGGAGGATTTTTTAGCCGAAAAAGCATTGGGAACAAAATAACTTTTCAAGCCATCACTAAGCGTAAAGCATTTCACTATCAAGCTTTTTTCTTGGTATTTTAGGGAGGAAATGACAATGGCTTTGGTTTTGACTAACATTAGTTAATTACGAATTTAGAATTACGAATTACGAGATATTGATTTGTAATTCATAATTCGTAAATTATCTTATTATCATCACTTTTTTAACGGCAGTTTCTGAAGCATCTTCTGCAGCGATAAAAATCATATAGACTCCGGATGCTACTTTGTATTTGCCAAAAGCAGTAGTATCCCATTCGACTGTTCCGCCTTCGGAAGTGGTTTCATAAACTAAATTGCCTTCGATATCAGTGATTTTGATATTTGCTTTGGAGATTAAACCGGCAATTTTAACTGTTCCAACAAACTCGGGACGAACCGGATTAGGATAAACATACACGTCTTGTAAACTGTCTGCCGGTTTGGTTGAAGTGCCTTGGAATGAGACCAAACCTTTATCAGTGGCGAAGAAAACTTCACCGGTCTCGGCGTTGATTTCAACATCGTTAACTACATTACTGGGAAGTGGTGAGTTGTCTTTGGTAAAATGATAAATCGTTTCTTGACCATTAGAAGAAAAGAGAAAAACACCCGAATCTGCGGTAGAGATCCATTTTTGATTAGAACCGTTCACAGCAATATCGGTGATGAATTGTTCGAATAAAAGTTCTTGCGCCAAATCTTCTTCCAAAATGATAATGGGATTGGCTTTCATTTGGTCTGTTCCGTTATAACTGCTTGTGCTTGGCAAAACACGAAGGCCTTTGTTGGTTCCAATCCATAACTGATTACGATTGTCTATGGCAATGGCCCGAACATCTCTGGATGGAAGGTTTCCTAAATCAACACCATCAGTTATTTTTTTGAAAATATTGGTATTTTCGTTGAAAGCGATAACACCGTCTAGCTGAGTAGCCATCCATTTCGTTCCGCTGTTGTCAATTACAATTTTGTTTAAATTATTGGCTACAAAATTGTCTAAAATACCATCCATATCATAGGATTGCCATTGTCCGGTTGTTCTTAAGACTTTTAACCCATTTTTAATCTTACTATTGGTTACCCAAAGGTTTCCTTGTCGGTCAAAAGCGGTTCCGTTTATTCTGACGCTAGTATTAACGCCAGTTCCCAAAGATTCCAATCCGCTGTTAGTGTGGTCTAAAAGAGTTGTCGGCACATCGTTTTCCAATTTGAGTAAACCACTATGATAAGAACTAATATAGACTTGGGTTTCATCATTAGGATTGACGGTTATTTTAGACAAGGATTTAGCTTCCAAAACATCTGAATAAGGAATATTTAGCCAACCAGTTGCTGCATATTTACTAATTCCAAATTTTGTTAAATCGAATCCAATATAAGTGTATGGATTATAGGAAATGTCATAACCGCCATATACTGCCCAAAGATTAGAGGAAGAACTATTGATGGCAAACATGTTGTTTTTTATTGGCCCATTAGGCATTATAAATTCAAAGTTAGTCGGAGCACTTATGGAGGAAGCTATAACACCATTTTCGGAAGTTCCGATATAAATATTTTCGTTTATAATTGTGGCACAAGTGAATGTCACCGATGCGCTGGTTATTTGTGAACTTTGAAGATGAATGATTTGTCCCAAAGTAGTATTGTAAATAAAAACATGATTGGCTGAAGTTACTATCAAATAATTTGAAGTTGCTCTAATGTCTAGACCCGGTTGTCCAATTATGCCTACTTCACTAAAGAAAAACCCATTGTACTTGTAGACTCTATTGTTAGTGTTTAATCCGATCAGTTGGTTGTTAAAGTTTGCGATTCCATTCCAATAACCGGCATCAAAAACGGCCCATTGGGCAAAATCATTCAAATTAGGATTGGTAATAACGGCTTTTCGGATGCCATAATCTTGAGTTACTGCATAAATATCACTATTGTAAATGGTAGTTTGGAGTACTTTTATTTCCAAACCATTTGGGCCAATGAAATAGGTGTCGCCAAATTCTAAAGTGGCTAATTTGTATTGTACAATTCCGAAGTCACAAGAAACATAAACTATCCCATCATGTTCCATAAAGTGGTTTACTTTTTTGATATTGGTCGGAATGTTTTTATTTATAATATCTACCACATTGAGCATGCTTCCATCAGCATCGTTGATTACGATTATTAATCCGTTTTGGTATCCTACGATAGTTTTATTGAAAGTGTCGCTATGATAAAGGGCGGAAATGGTTTGTCCGGAAAGCCCGTCTATTGTATTAATAGTTTGAATGTCGCTGGAGAGATTGTTTTTGATAAACAAAGCATTTTCGGCAGCGGCATAAACTTTATTGGTTGATTCAGAAAGGTCTTTAATTTGATTGTATGAAAAATAGCCTTTCCAATTTTGGTTTTGTTGAGACAAACCCATTTGGAAAAAGAACAGCAACAACCACAAAAAACAATTTTTCATTTGAAAAGAATTTGGCCTACAAATATAGTATAAACGTAAAAATTATCGTTTTGGTATTTTGACATAAAAAATGCCCTCAGTGACGAGAGCATTTTTAAGGTTTTTATTCCGCTGCGCTACATATAATTAGGCGGCGCCTCGGATGGTTGGTGGTATTCTCAATTATACTATTCCTTGTGCCAACATGGCATCGGCTACTTTAACAAAACCGGCAACATTTGCGCCTTTTACGTAATCTGTATAGCCATTAGCATCAGTACCATATTTCACACAAGCAGCGTGAATGTTGGCCATAATATCTTTTAATCGTTGGTCAACTTCTTCTGAAGTCCAGCTCAAACGCAAAGAGTTTTGCGACATTTCAAGTCCAGAAGTTGCTACACCACCGGCGTTAGAAGCTTTTCCTGGTGCGAAAAGAATTTTAGCATGCGTAAATACTTCAATTGCTTCAGGAGTAGAAGGCATGTTCGCGCCTTCAGCTACACAGATGCATCCGTTGGCTACTAATGTTTTGGCTTCGTCACCGTTTAATTCATTTTGAGTTGCACATGGTAAAGCGATATCACATTTTACTTCCCACGGACGTTTCCCTGCTATGAATTTTGCATTTGGATATTTAGCTACATAATCAGAAATTCTTCCGTAGTTTACGTTTTTGATTTCCATGATGTACGCTAGTTTCTCAGCGTCAATTCCGTCAGCATCTACAATGTATCCTGAAGAGTCAGAAGCCGTAACTACTTTTCCTCCTAATTCAGTTGCTTTTTGGATTGCATATTGTGCTACGTTTCCTGAACCTGAAACCACTACGGTTTTTCCGGTGAAACTATCTCCTTTGGTAGCCAACATGTTTTGAGCGAAATAGACATCGCCGTAACCTGTTGCTTCCGGACGGATTAATGAACCTCCGAAAGAAATACCTTTTCCGGTTAAAACTCCGGTGAATTCATTTCTTAATCTTTTGTATTGACCAAACATGTAACCCACTTCTCTTCCACCAACACCAATGTCACCAGCAGGAACGTCAGTATCAGCACCGATGTGTTTAGATAATTCCGTCATAAATGATTGACAGAATCTCATGATTTCGTTGTCTGATTTTCCTTTTGGATCAAAATCAGCACCACCTTTACCACCGCCCATTGGCAATGTTGTTAAGCTGTTTTTGAAAGTTTGTTCAAAAGCTAAGAATTTCAGAATGCTTAAATTTACCGATGGATGGAAACGAATTCCGCCTTTATATGGTCCGATAGCAGAGTTCATTTGGATTCTGTAACCGCGATTCACTTGAGTATTTCCGGCATCATCAATCCAAGTTACACGGAACATGATTACTCTTTCCGGTTCAACCATTCTTTCCAAAAGCATTTTGTTTTGGTATTTTTTATTTTCTTCAATAAAAGGAATTACAGTTTCTGCAACTTCTTTAACTGCTTGCATAAATTCAGGCTCATTGGCGTTTCTTTTAGCAACCAATTCGATAAAATCGTTAATACTTTTTGACATAAAATATACTGTTAAAATTTTTTTAAGAAAACGTTTTCGTAAAATCGCACAAATATACATTTTATTAAAAATATGGGGGTGATTTTTTTTAAATTCTCAGAATTTTTAAATTTATGTTAAGGAATTTTAAAGAAGCTTATAAGAAATGTTGTGTTTTAAAACTTTTATTGCTTTTTTTCGTATATATGCCAACAATTTTTTATTTTATTTTATAACTGAATGATGTTTTTATATATTTGTCGATAATTGAACTTGTTAGTATGCAAATGCCCAAAAAATTTATCATAACCTCCCTGCTGTTATTTGTCTTGTCAAATAATGCTTTTGCTCAATTTGGTTTTTCCCATGAAATAGGCGCAATTGTTGGTCCGGTAGCTTTCCAATCTGATTATGGAGAACGTAATGATTTTGCTACCAATGCTGGTAATACAGGATATGGAATAGGGATTATTCATTATTTAAACTTTTCATATAAAGCAGAGTGTAATTGTTATACACCTGAAACTTATTTTAACGATCACTTTAAGTTAAGAAGTGAATTGTCCTATAATAAAACAGAGCTACAGCATTTTGGTAAATGGGTTGATAAAAGTAGAACCTCTTTGTTTGCGGAACAGTTGAGAGCCATGAGAGGAAGTACCGCTGTTACAAATGTTGGGATGCAGTTAGAGTATTTCCCTTTGAGTATCAGAGATTTTAGTTCTACGATTGGAGCGTGGGCGCCATTTCTTAGTTTGGGAGGCCAATTTAGTTTTTATGATCCTGAAGTTTATTCAACACTTGGTCCATTAAATTCTCCAATTTCAACTCCTATAAAATACTACGATGGTACTACTAATCAAGGAGGAACCGTTTGGTCAATAGTAGGAAGTATTGGTACCCGTTACAAGTTGACAGAGCTTTCTGATTTGATGATCGACTTGCGTTGGCAGTATTATTTTTCCAATTGGGTTGATGGTTTAAATCCGGATCCCGCTGTTTACATTGAAAACAAGGCTAATGATTGGAATGTTTGGTTGAATTTTGGATATATCTATTATTTACAATAGGCCTATTCTTCTTCTTCAATTACATCTTTATAATCCGGATATAGAAATTTATTGTATGGGAATCGCGTAATGTGAATTTCTCTTACTGCTTCATAAACTCTTTCTCTGAATTCTTCGAAATTTTCTTTGTTTGTTGCTGAAATAAATAGGGCGTTTTTTGCACCAACATTGCTCATCCAAGTAGCTTTCCAATCTTCAAGTGTATTGTGCTTTGTTGTTTTTTCAGTCATTAAATCATCTGCATCAATAACGAGGTGTTTATACGCATCAATTTTATTAAAAACCATAATGGTTGGTTTGTCATTACTCTTGATGTCTTGTAGCGTTTGATTAACAGAATTGATGTGTTCTTCAAAATCGGGATGTGAAATATCAACAACGTGTAATAACAAGTCAGCTTCTCGAACTTCGTCAAGCGTACTTTTAAATGAGTCTACTAATTGGGTAGGCAATTTTCTAATAAATCCAACCGTGTCTGATAGTAAGAAAGGCAGGTTTCTGATAACGACTTTACGAACGGTAGTGTCTAGCGTTGCAAATAATTTATTTTCTACAAAAACTTCACTTTTGCTGATGACATTCATCAAAGTTGATTTTCCCACATTGGTGTAACCTACCAAAGCTACACGAACCATTGCGCCTCGATTGCTTCTTTGAACCGACATTTGTTTATCGATAGTTTTGATTTTGTCTTTTAACAATGCAATTCGGTCACGGACAATCCTTCTGTCGGTTTCAATTTCAGTTTCTCCTGGACCGCGAAGTCCAATACCACCTTTTTGACGCTCTAAGTGTGTCCACATTCCTGATAGACGTGGTAACAAGTATTGGCATTGTGCCAATTCAACTTGGGTTCTGGCATAGGAAGTTTCCGCTCTCTGCGCAAAGATGTCCAAAATCAGATTGGTTCGGTCTAATATCTTACAATCTAAAATTTTGGATATATTTTTTTGTTGTGAAGGTGATAGTTCATCGTCAAAAATTACGGTTGAGATATTTTTTTCCTTGATGTAAAGATTTATCTCTTCCATTTTTCCAGTGCCCAAAAAAGTTTTTGGATTTGGTCTTTCCAGTTTTTGAGAAAAGCGTTTGATTACTTCGCCTCCAGCAGTGAATGTCAGGAACTCTAATTCATCCAAATATTCCTTTAACTTTTCTTCGCTTTGATTTTGAGTAATAATTCCAACAATTACGGTACGCTCAAAATTTATTACTTCTTTTTCTAACATTCGATCCTATTTGAGGTACAAAAATAGTGATAAGAAATTAAAGATTCGTTACATTTTCTTTACCAAATCATAATGCTAAATTCAATTATTTTCCCAAAAAAAATATAATTGTTATTTTTTTCATAATTTTTACTAAATTTGGAACTCAAAATCCAAAAAAAACTCAATAACAACTAAATTTTCATTTCATGAAGAAAATTACATTACTAATTTTGCTGACCTTTTTCACTATTTCTGGCTATTCTCAATTTACGCCGGTAATAGTTGAAGGATTCGAGTCAACAACAGGTCCCGAGGCATTGCCCGGAACGACTTGGGCATTAACAACGGGTAACTGGGCTGTTTTCGATAACGCTGTAGGAACCGGACAAAGATGGGGAATTAACAATACTGTTAATGATCCACCAATTGTTTATGCAGGTACAAATGCTGCCTATATCAACAGAGAAACCATGAGTATTGGTGATATCTCTGAGGATTTTTTAGCGACTCCTTTGGTTAATATTCCAAACAATGGTGAACTGCGTTTTTTTACACGTTCATTTGCTTCAGGTAACCAAGGAACGGTATACCAAATTAGAGTTGCGCCTGCTACTGCATCGCAAACTAATCCAGCAGCTTATACAATAATTCAACAATGGACAGAAGCGGATTTAACAACTACTTTTAATATTTACGAAGAGAAAGTTGTCAATATTCCTGCCATTTATCACAATCAACAAGTTTACGTTTCCTTTGTTAAGGTGCACAATCAGCAAGTAGCTGGTGTTGCCGGTTCAGGAGATCGTTGGTTAGTTGATAATGTTGCCATTGTTGAAAAATGTGCAGATCCTACCAATTTAACTTTTACAACATTACTTTCAACAAGTGCAACTTTAAATTGGGCTAATCCAAGTGGTGCAACATCTTGGGAAATAGAAGTTGTGCCTTCGGCTGGAACTCCAACAGGAGTAGGAGTAGTTTATAATGGAACACTTCCTTATGTCGTTACTGGATTACTTCCAAATACATCTTATAAATTTTATGTTAGAGCCATATGTTCTTCGGGATTCCCTAGTCTTTACGTAGGACCATCGGCAATTTTTACAACTTCTGCTGCTCCTCCGGAGTGTGGAGGAAATTTTGTCGATTCAGGAAATACATCAGCTAATTACTCTAATAGTGAGAATATCACCACGACTATTTGTCCAACCATTCCCGGAGAACAAGTAACGGTTACGTTTACGTCATTCGCTACTGAGGCCACTTGGGATGGTTTGTATGTTTACAACGGAAATACAGTTACACCTTCACAATTATTGCCAAGTGCAAATGGTGCCGGAAATGTTCCAGGCGGATTAGCCGGAGCCTATTGGGGTACGTTAACAGGAGGCAATTTGCCGGGACCATTCACTTCAACTAGTGCGGATGGATGTTTGACATTTGTTTTCAGAAGTGATACTTCAGGTGTTTTTGCGGGTTGGGTTTCAAATGTGACTTGTGCACCACCACCAGTTTGTCAAAGACCAAGTGGATTGACAACAACTGCATTAACATCAAATTCAGTGACTTTAGGTTGGACCAATAATGGGCTTGCAACTACATGGGAAGTCTTGGCTTTACCTTGTGGCTCTCCTGCTCCAACAGCAGATTCTACCGGTTGGCTTCCAACAGCAACTAATCCATACGTGTTTACCGGATTAACTTCGGCAACATGTTATGATTTATATGTAAGAGGAAATTGTAGTTCAACATCAAATGGCGTAAGTTTATGGTCAGGACCTCTAAGTGTAACTACACAAGTTGCGCCACCAGAATGTGGAGGTAATTTCGTAGATGCAGGAGGTGTTGCTGCTAATTATGCTAATAATTCAAATGTTACCACCACCATCTGTCCAACAATACCTGGAGAAAAAGTAACAGTGACCTTTACTCTTTTCAATACGGAAACAAACTGGGATGGTTTATATGTATACAATGGAAATTCGGTTACACCTTCACAATTATTGCCAAGTGCAAATGGTGCAGGAAATGTTCCAGGTGGCTTAGCCGGTTCATACTGGGGTAATTTAACAGGAGCCAATTTACCTGGGCCATTCACTTCAACTAGTGCTGATGGATGTTTGACATTTGTGTTTAGAAGTGACGGTTCGTTTAATAATCCAGGATGGGTTTCTACTATTACTTGTGCACCGCCACCGGCATGTGAACAGCCAACAAACTTGACTGCTTCAGGAATGACTACAACAACAGTGCAGTTGGGTTGGGTAAGTCCTGGAACTGCAACAGCTTGGCAAGTTATAGCTGTGCCTGCTGGATCACCTGCGCCACTACCAACTGAAACAGGTTGGACTGCAGCACCTACAAATCCATTTGTTTTAGGAGGATTAACTCCCGGAACAGCTTATGAATATTATGTGCGTGGAGATTGTGGAGGAGCTGGAGTAAGTTTATGGTCTGGACCGGTAGCTTTTTCAACAGTACCTACATGTCCTCCGCCAACAACTTTGACAACTTCTACGGTTTTATCTACTTCAGTCCAATTAAATTGGAATAGTGTTGCGCCTTCAGTTTCTTGGCAAGTATTGGTTTTGCCATGTGGATCGCCAGCACCAACTGCTTCAACAACGGGATGGATAGATGCACCAACAAATCCTTTTGTTGTAACTGGATTATCGCCAGTAACCTGTTATGATTTTTATGTTAGAGGCTTTTGTACAGATACTGATTTAAGCTTCTGGTCGCCTGTGGCAACAGTAACAACACAAGTAGCTCCACCGGTATGTGGTGGAACTTATACAGATGCTGGTGGACCAACGGCTAACTATCCAAATGGTTCAGATTCAACAGTAACGATTTGTCCGCCTGCCGGACAAGTAGTAACGGTTACTTTCTCTGCTTTTGATACAGAAACGAACTGGGATGCTTTATATGTTTTCGACGGAGCTGATATTAATGCACCGCAAATAGCCAGTACCAATGGTGCAGGATTTGTTCCAGGTGGATTAGCAGGCGGATATTGGGGTACTGCTATTCCTGGCCCATTTACGGCATCAGGTGTAGATGGTTGTTTGACTTTCAGATTTAGAAGTGATGGTTCTGTTAACAGACCTGGATGGGTTGCAAATGTAACTTGTGGAGCTGCGCCAAACTGTCCAAAACCAACGGCTTTAACCGCAACAAACATTACAACAACTTCGGCTTTATTAGGATGGACAGAATTAAACCCTCTTGTGACCTCTTGGGACATTATCATAGTGCCATTAGGTTCGCCGGTACCACTTCCAACAGATCCTGGATTTTTCACAGTTTCAGCTAATCCAGCTTTAATTACAGGATTAAATCCCGGTACACAATACACTTTTTATGTAAGGTCTAACTGTCCGGTAGAGGGAGAAAGTGCTTTGTCAAATGGATTGAACTTTAATACTTTATTGGCTAATGATAATTGTGAAGGTGCCATTTTTGCACCGGTAAACGGCTCAGCAGTTTGTCAGCAAGTAACACCGGGTTCTATTGCTGGTGCTAGTGCTTCACCGTCACCTGCCATTGCTCCTTGTTTAGGAACAGCGGATGATGATGTATGGTTCCAATTTATTGCCACAAACACTTATTTGAATGTTGCCTTGCAAAATGTTGTAGGAACTACTACGAATTTAAATTTCGCTGCCTACTCAGGACAATGTGGTACTTTAACACAATTCTTTTGTAGTGCTGCCAATTCCTTATCAGGAGTATTGAATAACTTGACTGTAGGTACTACTTATTACATAAGAGTTTATTCGAATGCTGCTACGGCTCAATCAACAACTTTTAATTTGTGTATATCAACACCGTCAACATGTCCAACTGCTTCAACCGTTTGTAGTTTAACAAACTATGCTAATACAACAGGGGTGACAAGTTTAGGTGCTATTGGCTGTTTGGGTAGTTCTCCTAATCCTGCTTATTTTACTATTCAGGTTGCAACATCAGGACCTATCAACTTTTTGTTGACACAGTCATCTACTATTGGTGGAGCACCAAATCTTGATGTTGATTATGCCGCTTGGGGACCATTTACCGGTCAAGAAGCAGCATGTACATTTATTGGTGTATCAGCACCGTTTGCACCTCCAGGAATCGGAGTGCCGGTTACTCAACAAACAGGTTGTAGTTTTTCTGCAGCTCCAACAGAAACTTTAAATATTGCTAATGCTGTAGCGGGTCAATATTATATAGTGTTAATTACCAACTTCTCTAATCAGGCTGGGTATATTAACTTAACACAAACTAATGCCGGTGCAACTGGAGCAGGTGGAACACTTTGTTGTCCTGATGCTTTCTTTAGTTATACTCCAACATCTTATTGTAAAGAGCTCGGAGCTCCAAATCCTATAGCGGTTATAGCACCTAGTTCAGTGGCTGGAGTATTTTCTTCAACTATAGTTCCTGGTTTAGTCTTTGCCGATACAGCAACGGGAGAAATTGATCTTCAAGCTAGTGCGCCCGGAAATTATGTAATTACAAATACAGTGGCGGCAACAGCTAGTTGTGATGAAAAAGTGAAATCGTTTACTATTAACATTACAGAACCAACTTCGGCTACTATAGCTTATTCAGCACCATCTTATTGTAGAAGTATTGCTTCTCTTCAAAATGTTACGTTTACGGGTTCTACTGGTGGTTCATATTCTGCAAGTCCTAACGGAGGTTTATACATAGACGCCAATACAGGGGCTATTAATCCGAGTTTAAGTGCGCCTGGGATTTACACCGTTACTTACGCTTTACCTGGAGCAGGCGTTTGTGTGAGCAGTAATCCAACGACACAAGTCGAAATTATTGCTTCGCCAGTTATTGTTCAACCAGCTCCGGTTTCTGTTTGTAATACTTATTCATTACCGGCATTAACGGTTGGAAATTATTTTGCTGCTTCTGGAGGAGTATCTCCTTTAGATATTAATACTCCAATTACAGCAACGCAAACGGTATATATCTATGCTAATAATAATGGTTGTTCGGATGAAAAATCATTTACAGTAACCATAAATACAGCACCGTCACCAACAGTAAATGTGACTCAAACTTCTTGTTTGGTTCAAACAGGAACTATTGAAGTTACTTCGCCAATAGGAACATCTAGTGGTTTACCTTCAAATTTATTTATTTCTGAAGTAACAGATGAAGATGTAGGTTCTTTAACTTATGTTGAGATATTCAATGGAACAGGTTCATCAGTAGATTTAAGCAATTATAAATTGAAAGTATTCAATAATGGAAGCACAACCGCTTCTTGTGATAATCAATTGACAGGAATATTAAACAATAACAGCACATTTGTTATTGCCGTTGGAAGTATTGTTAATCAAGGCGGAGTAGTTCCTAATCAGGTTTTTGCTACTTGTGGTGGTGTAAATACTGACGACTACATTAAATTGACAACCAGTGCAAATGTTGATGTAGATTTATGGGGAAGAACTGATGGTACAAACTTTACACCAGCAAATCAGGCAGGTTATACATACAGAAGAAATAATACGGCTACAGTTCCTAGTTTAACTTGGAATGCTGCTGATTGGACTTCTATTGACCCGCAAGATTACACCAACATTGGATCTTATGCTTTACCGCAATCAGGATACCAATATAGTTTAGACAATGGGGCTTATCAGGCAGGTACAACTTTCGCGAGCGTTGCTCCAGGGACACATACCATTACAGTGCTAGATTTAGCTACGGGATGTTACTCAGTTCCGCTTACTGTTGTAATAGACCCAGTTCCGTTTACACCAACAGTTTTAGGATTTACTTATCCAACACCGGTTTGTCAAAATGCAACAATTACTATGACGCCTACTTTGGCTGCAGGATTTACCACTGGTGGTACTTTTTCTTCAACAACAGGTTTGAATATTGATCCAACAACAGGTTTGATTACTTTGTCTGGAAATGCTGGTTCATTACCAGGGAATTATACCGTTGTTTACAGTGTTGCTCCAAATAATGCCATTTGTTTGGCAGGTGGAAGTGCTACATTTGATATTGTGATTACTCCGGTAATTACTCCGGTAACTACTATTGCTTATCAATCTCAATATTGTATTGGAAGTGCTACTCCATTACCTGATACATCAGCTCCTGGATTTACAACTGGCGGAACTTTTTCATCGACAGCAGGTTTAGATATTAATCCTACTACTGGTGAAGTTCTTTCAACAAGTATACCGGGGACATACACTATCACTTATTCAATAACTGCTGATCCAGCAACATGTAGAGTTGCAAGTTCAAGTACGGATCAAATTGTCATTGGTTCACCGATACAAATTAGTGTTTCTGGGAACTGTGAAGGGATTGAATTTGTATTAACGGTTTCTCCAACTGAAGGGTCATTTGATTCAAATGTTACTTACACTTGGGAAAACAGTTCAGGTGCAAATGTTGGAAGCACTCAAAGTATTGTGGTTTCGGCTTTAGATACTTACACGGTTACGGTAACTTCTAACGGATGTCCAAATTCTAGTTTTATTGTAGTTGATGCTATTACTTGTGTTATTCAAAAAGGTATTTCTGCTAATAATGATGGATTAAATGATTCGTTCGACCTTAGAGGATTTAATGTTAAGAAACTAGGTATTTTTAACAGATATGGTGTAAAAGTTTATGAACAAAGCAATTATACTGACCAATGGAAAGGACAATCTGATGGTGGAGACGAGCTCCCTGATGGAACTTATTATTTCGTTATTGAAAGAGATAATGGAGAGACCAGAACAGGTTGGATTTACATCAACAGAGTACAATAGGACAATATAAATTTGCATTCAAAATAAAACAAAACAAAATGAAGAAACTATATTTCATTGCAATATTAGCTTTATCGGTAACAGAGTTAAGAGCACAGCAAGATCCTCATTACACTCAGTACATGTACAATATGAGTGTGATGAATCCGGCCTATGCCGGATCTAAAGAAGCTGTTTCAGGCGGATTTCTTTATCGTAAGCAATGGGTTGAGATAGAAGATGCACCTACAACAGGAACATTCTTTATCCACAGTCCGGTTGGAAGAAACGTTGGATTAGGACTTTCTGTTATATCCGATAAAATTGGACCGGTTGAAGAGAACAACTTCTATGCAGACTTCTCATATACTTTAAACTTAGGTGGTGAACACAGACTGGCTTTCGGTATGAAAGCCGGTGTGACCATGCACAAGATAGATTTCAACACCATCTATCCAACATTGCCTGATTTAAATGATGATGTCTTTGGTAACGGGAATCCTAACAAAACTTTCTTAAACGTTGGGTCCGGGGTTTTCTACTACACGGAAAAGTACTATATCGCTTTCTCTGTACCGAATATGTTAAAAACAAAATATTTGGATTTTGACGGTAGACAATATGGAACGGAAGAATTACATTATTTCTTAACTGGAGGTTATGTGTTTGATATCAATCCAAATTTGAAATTTAAACCTTTTGCGATGGTTAAATCATCGTTAAATGCGCCAACATCTTTTGATGTCTCAACCAATTTTATGCTTTATGATAAGTTAGAATTAGGAGCCACTTATAGAGTAGAAGACTCTTTCGGAGCTATGGTCAATTTTGCTATTACACCTAGTTTAAGAATTGGGTACGCTTATGACCACATTGTTTCAGACTTGAATACCGTAACACCATCTTCTCACGAGTTGATGTTATTATTCGATTTGAACTTCCCGAAAAAAGTATCACGTTCACCAAGATATTTCTAACCTATAAAGAAACCTAAAAAATGAAAAATCTATATATAGCCATAAGTTTTGTAGCCATGAGTTTTACACTTTCGGCGCAAAATAAAGATACAAAAGCAGCCGACAAACTGTTCGCAAGATACGAGTATGTTGATGCGGCCAAGGAATATCTGAGACTTGTTGAGAATGATAAAGCCGATCCTTATGTATACAAGCAATTGGCCGATGCGAATTACAATATGTTTAACGCAACAGAAGCAGCGAAGTGGTATGCCAAAGCAACTGAAACTAATCAAGATGCGGAGACTTACTACCGCTATGCTCAGATGCTAAAAGCCAGTGGAAAATACGAAGAAGCCAACAAGCAAATGCAAAAATTTGCTGCGGCTGCTCCAAGTGACCAACGTGCGAAAGCTTTTAAAGAAAACCCTAATTACATTCCGAGATTATTAGATAAAACTAAATTGTTCAATGTTAATGCTTCTGATATTAGCAGTGACAAGTCTGATTTTGGAGCGGTACTTTATGACAATAGTTTATACTTTGCCAGTGCCAGAAACGGAGCCAGAAAAAACTACGGTTGGACTGACGAACCTTTCTTAGACATTTACAAAGCTGATTATAATACTGATGGTACAATTACCAATGCGGGTGTTGTGGCTTCTTTAAATTCTAAATGGCATGATGGTCCTGTGACTATTAGTGCTGACGGGAATACAGCTTATTTTTCTAGTGAAAGTTTTAAAGAGAAACAATCTGAGAAAGATAAAAAAGCCAATGCAAAAATCAGTCAGGTTTATTTATTCAAAGCAACTAAAAGCGGAGATACTTGGGGAGAACTTACTGCTTTGCCTTTCAATGATAAAAGCTATTCAACAGGAAATGCAAGTTTGAGCAGAGATGGTAAGACTTTATACTTTGCTTCAAACAGACCCGGAAGTATAGGTGCTTCTGACATTTGGAAAGTAGCAATAAATGCTGATGGAACTTATGGTGAGCCTCAAAACTTAGGTAACAAAGTAAATACTGAAGGCAATGAAAATTTCCCTTTTATTGCTGATGACAACAAAACATTGTACTTCGCTTCAAGCGGAAAACAAGGTTTAGGAGGTTACGATGTATATCAAATTGATTTGTCAAGTGGCTCAGATGCCAGTAATTTAGGCGCTCCGGTAAATACAGAGAAAGATGATTTCGCATTTTCTTTCAATGGTACTAAAAACGTTGGTTTCTTATCGAGTAATCGTGGCGGAAACGATGATATCTTGGTGGTTAGCCCAATTTGTGGTGTTGATGTAACTGTGGTGGTTACTAACGCGAAAACAGGTGCTATTTTATCTAATGCAAGTGTTGCTATCTTAGACGATAAGAAGAATGTTATTGCTACTGAAATGTCCAATGCCAGTGGTGAAGTTAAATACAGAGTAGAGTGTAACAAACCATATGTAGTGCAAGCTTCTAAAGATGGTTTTGAAGGGAACACTTTTGCAATAACACCAAGTAAAGGACCATCTGCTAAAGTAGATGCGGCTTTACAACCAATTGATGTAATTGTAACAGAAACAGAAATTGTATTAAAACCAATCTATTTTGAATACGACAAAAGTAACATCACGCAAGAGGGTGCTTTTGAGTTAGACAAATTAGTACAGGTGATGAAGAACAATGACAAAATGGTCATCTTAGCTAAATCTCACACGGATAACAGAGGTACCGATAAGTACAACGAAAGACTATCTGACAGAAGAGCTAAATCAACTGCGCAATATATCATTTCTAAAGGGATTGCTGCCAGCAGAATCTCTGCTAAAGGTATGGGTGAGTTAGAGCCAAAAGTAGATTGTGGCAAAGACTGTACTGAAGAGCAACACGCTCAAAACAGACGTTCAGAATTCTTGATTGTGACGAAATAAATAAGATACCACTCTTTATAAAAAAAACCTCAAGCAGTAATGTTTGGGGTTTTTTGCTGAAAAGAAATCTACACAAACCCGTTAGGGGTTTAATAGCGATAAATGGATATACAAAACATCAAAAATCCCCTCAGGGATGATATAAATGGCAAACAACATATTCAATTAATTTTCGCTTTAAAAGCACCGCTAATCCTTCTGGACTAATCAAAAACCCCACCGCGCTAATCCTCCTCGGTACCGTGCAAATTATCCCCGGTACCGCAATAACGCGCAAACCTCCGGGCTAATCGAGCGCGGTACCGCGCCGCATAAAATAACCACCGCGCTGACTTAGCTTGGCGATGGGCCAACTTGGAATACCGCCGTGCTGATTAAAAAATGACTCCGCTAACTTCGCACGGTACCGTGCCGGAAAAATTAGGAACAAATTTTTCTTTCCGCATCCCTTATTTTATAAGTAATAGATTATTTTTTAATAGGCGCGCATATTATTTTAATGATTTCTGCGTTATCTGTATAGTAAGCAGTGAATTGTAAAGGTTTAATTCTTAAGTAAATATATAAAACATTAATACTTGGCACACATCTATAAGGCAAAACAACCTTCCAAAACGGATAGGTGTCAATGAGTAATAAAAATGTTTCTAATTAAACTTTTACATTATGAAAAATTCATTTTTCCCGCAGGCCGAATCCTTATTAGTGGTTTGGGCTACGAATTACCAAGAAAAAATTGCTACCCATGCCACAACCTTAGGTCTCAGTCCGGCCGAAGTAGCTCAAGAACAGGTGCTCTGCCAGACTATTATCGATGCCATTAATGCGGTAAACAATCAGAAAAACATTTACAAAGCCTCACTAGAAACCCGTGATAATGCTATTAGCGTTCAGGGTGGCGAATTGAGAATTGACATTGCCCGTCACAAAGTGAATCCGGCTTATACTGTATCCATTGGGCAGGACTTAGGGATCATAAGTACTAGCGACGAATTTAATGCTGCTACCTATAAACCTATAATCATAGGGGAATTGTTTGGAGGTAATGTTCGCATCCGATTTAAGAAAATGGGCGTTGATGGGATCAATATTTACAGGCGAGAGAAGGGTACATCTACTTTCACCATTTTGTCCCGCGCTACCCGAAGTCCTTTTGAACACCATCCCACATTGTCGGTACCTAACAAACCCGAACACTGGGAATATCGGGCTTACGGTGTTATTGCCGATGTAGAGATTGGTCTCGCCAGTGATATTGTTGAAGTTGTATTTGGAGAATAATTTTTTTTGCCATAATCAATAACTGAAGAAAGGCTGTCAGTAATGATGGCTTTTTTTGATAGCAAAAAAAGCCCGATACGACAGTATCGGGCTTTCTGGTAATTATTTTTAATGCAATAACTATTCTATATTTTCAGCTCTAAAGCTTCCTTCTGTTACAATAATTGTTCCTCCGTTTCCATCATCGCCTGTGAATGAAAAAGTACCTTTAATAACGTCTGCTGTTACTTCAGTAATGTTCATTGTACCGGTTTCGTTGTCAGTGTATGCGTCTTCGTTAAAATCACTGTAACTTCCTCCATAAGAATCAACATTAGACGGTTCATCTGTTATGTTGTAAGTTCCGTTAGCTACATCTAATGGTGTGAACAATGTTACCACTTTACCGGTATCAGCATCATTTCCGGTGATTGATTTGGCTAAAGAATTGATCACCATCGGGTCTGCAAATTCAACCCATGTTCCGTTCACTTTACATTTTAAATAAAAGTTTGAAGAAGAACTACTACTGCTGTCAGAACTACAATTAAATGAAATGGCGCTCACTGTTACTAATACCAATAGAAGAGCTGCTTTTTTTAATGTTCTCATAATTTGTTTATTGTTTTAATAAATTGATTCCAAATGTATTGGAAATTATCTAAGTCTCAATAGAGATATGTGTTTATTTATGTTAAAGTTGGGTTTGTAATTTTACTTTGAAATGTTTCCAAAGACTAAAATAGTATTTCATTAGCCCCGATTGCAGCCTCGTCTTTTGGAACGAGACTAAAAGCGGAAACAAGGTTGCTAAGCACGTCCGAGCCATTGCTTCGCCAATTCGCTGTAGTTCGGGTCGCTCCTAAAATTTATCAATAAAAAAACCACTCCTTTTGAGAGTGGTCTTTAAACTAATGTCAATTTGCTTTTAACTTTATTCTTTTACAAAACGTTTTGTGGTTGTTGAAGTTCCATCACTTACTTCAATTAAGTAAGCACCGGATTTTAACGAACCAACAAATACATTATTATTTTCAATTTTACCTTTTCCTAATTCTTGACCCATTATATTGAAAATTCTATAGGTAGAAGAAGTTTCAAGATTAGCAATGTTTAATACATCGCCTTTTACAGGGTTTGGATACAAGTTGAAAGTAATTGTAGTGCTTTGTTCATCTTCAAAACGAGCAGTAGCTGTAATGTTTACGGTATAATCTTCCACTTCGCCATAAGAGAAGGTTTCACAAGCTGTTGGCGATGCGTTGTATTTCATTGATACACGCATTCTGGTTGAACCTAATAAAGCTGAAGCAGGAACGGTAAAACTTCTTGCAATTGGAGTAGTTTTGGTTCTGGTTACATTTACTACTTGTTCACCGCTGTCTGAGAAATCACCGTCTTGATTGTAGTCAATCCAAACTCGGTAACCTTCGTTATAGGAGGTTCCTGTCCATGTTGGCGTAATGGTAATTGAATTACTAGTGCTGCGAACTAAGTTGGTAGAAAGCGCCGTAAAGTTACCATAACCACCATTGTTGCCCGACAAGTTATTGATGGTGCCCAATTGTACTCTGTTGATATACTCATCACTAGTGTCATTTCCTCTCGAAGTACAATAAGTTACAGATGGAGTTAGTGTAGTTACATTAACAGTGTTACTCGCTGGTGAAGCATTCCCGGCAGCATCTTTAGCAATTACATAGAAAGTATAAGCTGTTGAAGCTGATAAGCCTGTAACCGCAAACGTAGTCGAAGCCGTAGAAGCTAAGAATGAACCGTTTCTGTATACATCATAGGCGGTCACGGCTACATTGTCTGTTGCACCTGACCAAGCTAAGTTTGTTGAAGAAGAAGTAGTTCCTGAAGCACTTACTGTTGGTGCTGTTGGCGCAGTAGTATCAGGAGTTAGCGTAGTTACATTAACCGTATTACTCGCCGGAGAAACATTTCCGGCAGCATCTTTTGCAATTACATAAAAACTATAGGTCGTTCCTGCAGTTAATCCGTTGGCCACAAAAGTAGTTCCTGTAGTTGAAGCTCTGAAAGCACCGTTTTGGTATACATCATATCCGGAAACACCAATGTTATCTGTGGCACCCGACCAAGATAAGTTGGTTGCGTTGGCTGTAGTTCCAGAAGCGCTTAATGTAGCCGCTGTTGGTGCAGTAGTATCAGCGACTGAACTAGTAATGGTAAAATTGGCATTAGAAACATCAAAGAAAATATGATTGGTTCCTTTTACCATGATGCGATTGGTTGTTCCTGCTAAATTCGGAATAGTAACTGCTTGTGATCCGTCATTTGGTGTGGCAGCCAATAAAGTAACCGGATAAGTAAATCCACCGTCAGTCGATAATAAAATATCAACATTGGCACAGTTCACATTGTTTGCAGTCGTCCCGGCTACATTCCAAGTTACGGTTTGAGAGCTGTTTCCGGCATAAGTAACAGCTGTATTTGGAGCGCTTACTGTAAATGGTCCGGCTGTTGCGTTAACGGTAACAATCATATCATCACTATTGTTGGCAGAACCACCGGCTCTGTTGTCGCGAACGGTTAATCTGAAATTCATATTTCTGGCTACTGAAGGCAAGGCTTCCACAGTGATTTCAGTTCCTGCAGTAGTAGTTGCCCCGTTTAAAACAGATTGAATTCTTGGAAAATACCTAACTGGTGAAGTTGATGGATTGTACGAACGGAAAGTTGGCCCTGTGGTTCTGGTAGCACTAGCAGCCGAACTTGCTCCGGTAGCGGTACTTGCCGCATTGTCAAATTGTTCCCAGTTATAGGTTAATGCATCTCCGTTAGCATCACTTCCTGATCCGGTCAACATAAACGGAGTGCTTTTTGGGATAGTATAATCTGCACCAGCACTTGCAGTTGGAATGGCATTTCCGGTTGGTGTATTGGTTTGACAAGTTTTATTTTTTACGTTATTAGTAATTTGTTGGATACTTACAGCATGAAAATAGACATCAGAATTAGGCTGAACATCTTGAGAAGTAATACCGGCATAACCCATAATGGTTGAGCCGGAACCAGGCTCCATATTTACACCTGTACCTTCATTGCTCATTGAAAAAGTATGGTTTCCTCCAAATTGATGTCCGATTTCGTGAGCCACATAATCAATATCAAATGTATCTCCTTGTGGAATTGTGCTTGAAGTAAAACCGCTTCCTTTTCCTGAACTACAGACACAGCCTATGCAGCCTGCATTACCGTTGTTGGAAGCTCTTACGAACAAATGACCTACATCATAATTGGCCTCTCCAATAACTGAAGTTAAAGTGCTTTGCAACTGACTGTTGTAACTTGTAGTATAAGGATCAGTAGAGGCATTGGTGTAAATTACAGCATCGTTGTTGGCAATTAAAACCATTCTAATTGCGAAATCTTTTTCAAAAACACCGTTTACACGAGTCATAGAATTATTCATGGCCGCTAACGCAAGTGCTTTTGTGCCTCCAAAATAAGTGGCATATTCACCAGTACAAGATAAGGCTAAACGAAAAGTTCTCAAAGTAGCATCATCGGCATTGGGTCTTAACATACTTCCATCATCATTGATTTGAGGAATAACTTCATCAATCACCGAACATTCAAAAGGATTGAGTGATTGGGCTTTGTCCGCTCTTCTAAAAACAGTATAAGTAGTAAGGTCTTGTGAAATTGGTTCAACAAAAACCGCAGCTTTGCCAGCATTTAACGTCATCGATTTAAACCCAAGCGGCGTAACGCTAAAATAAGAAGTCGAATGTGGGTTGTCAATTCCAATTCCAATATAAGATTTGATTTCCGGATAACGTGCAGCCAAAGCCGGATCTAAAGCGGAATTTTCATAAATACTAAATCTTTCTAAAACACCATTCTCATTCGGAATGGATAAAGTAACAGTAGAAGTTCTCATGCCTGCAGCTCTTTGCGGAGCACTGGCTAATACATTTCTAAGTCCGTCAAGATTCAGCGTAAAAAGATAGTTTTCGGGTAATATTATTCTGCTTTCCAGCGGAATCATATCGCTTTTTTTGGTAGTTGAATTCCAAAGTGAATTTCCTCTTTGTGAAAAAGCTACACTTGAGATTGTCAATAAGGCAACCGTGAGTAATTTGTACTTCATAAGTCTTTAAATTTGGTTAAATAGTGCTCCAAAATTAAAATTATTTTTCACATAGTAATGAACAAAATAACAAAACTATTAACAAATCGATAAACTACTAGTTATATTGGCAAGGAATAAATAATAAATTAATTAAAATATTAATAAATTCGAAAAAACTGACATTAATAGTGTCAGACAATTATTAAAAAAGGTATTTTTAAAAAAAAAATAATCATGCATTTCAGTTACTGGGAACTCAAGAATTGGTTTACCAACATCGATTTCACTATAGTCGGAAGCGGAATTGTTGGTTTGCATTGCGCGTTAGCTTTGCGCGAAAAATTTCCAGAAAGTAAAATATTAGTTTTGGAAAAGGGAATCTTACCTCAAGGCGCAAGTACTAAAAATGCCGGATTTGCTTGTTTTGGAAGTCTTTCCGAAATTCTAGACGATTTAAAGTCGCACAGCGAAGAAGAAGTCATTCAATTGATTCAAAAGCGTTGGAACGGACTGCAATTGTTGCGTAAAAATTTAACTGATGCGGCTATAGATTTCAAACCTTTCGGAGGCTATGAGTTGTTTCTTAACAGCGATGAAAGCAGTTATAATGAATGTTTGCAGAAGTTGCCTTTTGTCAACGAAATTTTAAAACCGATTTTCAGAAATGACGTTTTTGCCAAAGAAGTAGATCGTTTTGACTTCAAAGGCATACAAGAATATTTGATTTTTAATCCTTACGAAGCGCAAATCGATACCGGAAAAATGATGCAAGCATTGTTGCAAAAAGCAGTAGCGAATAACATTATGATTCTAAATCAGGTAGAAGTGACTTCGTTTCAAGAGCGAAATAATCAAGTGGAAATTGCGTTAGGTGATTTTTGTTTTAGTGCCAAAAAATTACTGTTTGCTACTAACGGTTTTGCCGGAAAGTTAACTGATAACCAAGTAAAACCGGCCAGAGCACAGGTTTTGATAACCGAGCCCATCCCGAATTTAGACATCAAAGGAACTTTCCATCTCGATAAAGGCTATTATTATTTTAGAAATATTGATGACCGCATTCTTTTTGGCGGCGGCCGAAACTTAGACTTTGAAGGAGAAACCACTGCTGATTTAGGTCAAACCGAATTAATACAAAATCGTTTGGAAGCTATTTTAAAAGAAGTAATTTTACCCAATACCGATTTCAAAATCGCCCATCGTTGGAGTGGCATCATGGGATTGGGGTCAAGCAAAAGACCAATAGTTGAGCAACTTTCCGAAAATGTCTATTGTGGTGTTCGCCTCGGTGGAATGGGCGTTGCGATAGGTAGTTTAATAGGTCAAGAATTAGCAGATTTAGTCAAATAAAATATGATAAGAAAAATTTCCCGTTGGCTTTGGAAAGCATTCCTTTGGTTTTTAGGACTTTCGATACTTACTGTAATTATTTTTAAATGGGTGCCTGTTCCGATTACGCCTTTGATGATTACCCGTGCCATCGAAAACAAGATTGACGGAAACGATGCCGTGCTCAGTCACGATTGGGTTCCATTAGAGGAAATTTCGCCGAATCTTCAAAAAGCAGTAATAGCCAGTGAAGATGGAAATTTCTTAAAACACAGCGGTTTCGATTTTGCTGCGATGCAAAAAGCCTTCAAGAACAATCAAAAAGGGAAAAAGCTAAAAGGCGGTAGCACCATATCGCAACAAACTGCTAAAAATGTTTTCCTTTGGCAAGGCAGAAGTTATCTTCGAAAAGGATTAGAAGCTTATTTTACGGTTTTAATCGAACTCATTTGGGGCAAAGAACGCATCATGGAAGTCTACCTGAACAGCATTGAAATGGGTAACGGAGTTTATGGTGCAGAAGAAGCGGCGCGCGTTTGGTACAGAAGTAAAGCCATTAATTTAACCAAAAGAGAAGCGGCTGGAATCGCAGCCATTTTGCCCAATCCAAGAAAATACAAAGCAACTAATTCGTCTTCTTATATTGAGCGAAGAAAAGACAGAATTATGCGCAATATGCGACACATCGGGAAAATAGAATATTAAAAAAAGCCGACTAGTTATAGTCGGCTTTTTCATTTTTATATTCAAAATCCTTTAGTAAAAAAGCGGTTTGTATTGTGGCCAATGCTTATAAATCAAAATAGCGTTGAATGCTAAAATGACTAACGCCACAGGCAATCCGGAAATGGCTAAAAACATATGGAACAACAATATGTTAATAGAAATAGGCGCTAATAACACTAAGGCAAAAGCAACCCATTTTTTCATCAATAACATAAGTCCAATAAATACTTCCAAAAGACCGACAGCAGAAAATATGTAACCCGGTAATCCTGTTGGCGCTTCCATCGGAATGAAGTTAAACAATTTGTTGGCTCCAAAAACAACAAGTGCCAAACCTAAAGCTATTCGAACAATTTTAGTAAACATTGAATTCATAAGTAGACCGTTTTGAATTAGAGATATGGTAAAAATAACATTAAAATATTATAGTTATGATATTAAAAATACCAATTTATTAACAGATTGATGGTGTTTGTTAATATTGTTTGAATTTTAACCGATACTGTAACATTTTTTAAAATAATTTTACTAATCATTACAACTTAAAAAAACACTCACTATGCAAGCTCATGAAATAGATTACCATATTTATGGTGAAGAAATGCAATATGTAGAAATAGAACTCGATCCGCAGGAAATTGTAGTAGCCGAAGCCGGCAGTTTTATGATGATGGATAACGGTATTCAAATGGAAACCATTTTCGGAGATGGAACCCAACAACAATCGGGTTTATTTGATAAATTATTGTCAGCCGGAAAAAGAGTACTGACCGGAGAAAGCCTTTTTATGACAGCCTATATCAATCAGAATAGTTCCAAAAGCAAAGTTTGCTTCGCTTCACCCTATCCCGGAAAAATTATCCCGATTGATTTAACCCAATTTCAAGGCAAGTTCATCTGTCAAAAGGATTCTTTTCTTTGCGCAGCCAAAGGCGTAGCGGTTGGAATTGAATTTTCTAAGAAATTAGGGCGCGGACTTTTCGGTGGAGAAGGTTTCATCATGCAAAAAATTGAAGGCGACGGAATGGCTTTCGTGCACAGCGGAGGAACTTTAGCTAAAAAAGAATTGGCATCAGGAGAAATTTTAAAAGTTGACACCGGTTGTATCGTTGGATTTACTAAAGATGTAGATTATGATATCGAATTTATAGGCGGCATTAAAAATTCTATTTTTGGCGGAGAAGGATTGTTTTTTGCCACGCTTCGCGGACCGGGAACTGTTTATGTGCAATCATTGCCATTTAGCCGTTTGGCTGACAGAATCATCGCTTCGGCGCCCAAAAGTGGCGGCAGCGGAAGAGAAGAAGGAAGTCTACTCGGTGGTTTAGGGCGAATGATAGACGGAGATAATAGATTTTAAATAAAAAAGCGTCCCAATTTCGGGACGCTTTTTTTAAATCATAAAATTAATACCGAAGACAATATTCCGACCAATATTCGGAATGCCATCCGCTTTTAGTCTTGACAAATGAGAGACATAAGCTTTGTCAAACAGATTGTTAGCATTCAGATTTACATTGAAATTGGTTTTGCCTAAAATTATTTTTCCGCCTACACTCAAATTAATTAGGGTGTAATCATCGGTTTTGGTTTCAAATTCACCGGCATTGTTTTGCGCCAAAGTACTTTCGATATTGATAGCAGCAAAACCTTCTTTCCACCAGTTTTTAACTTCAAACTCACCACGGAAAGTGTTGTTCCATTTGTTCGCCGGGATCAAAGGAAGATGGTCACCATTATCTTTTTCGCCGATAACCGTTTCGAAGCTGCTGTATAAATGCAACCAATCTAAAGGATGCGGATGGAAGTGAATACCGGTTTCACCACCGTATAATCGAGCGTTGGCTTGAACATAATCATAAACATTATTGCCGTCAATTACGTTGCCATTAGGCGAAATAAAGATGTAATCATTGATGTGGTTGTAAAATCCATTGACAAACAATTCAAAGTGCGAGCTTTTGTATTCCAAATTTAAATCGGTTTGCAAGTTTTGTTCGTTTTTTAAATTGGCGTTACCAATTTCGTAGCGATTGCTGCCTTCATGCACACCATTTGAAGTCAATTCGGCTAAATTCGGCGCACGGAAACCGGAAGCAATATTTAAACGCATCGTGAAATTTTTGGCCAAATCCGTTTTATAGCCCAAAGAAGCATTGAAACTGTCAAAGCTTTTGTCGATGGCTTCAAAATAACCTTCTTCGCCAATAATGCCGTGGTTTTCCGTAGTGACATTTCGGTTGTCAAAACGCAATCCGGCTTGGATTACATTGCTTTTCCATTCGTAGTTGGCGGTTCCAAAAATACCAAAGTCGTTGGTTAGGGCATCCGGAATTAAAAGCTCTTCTCCAAAATTCGTATTGGTTTGATTCATTCCTTGAACGCCAACGATGGTTTCAATCTTGCCTAATTTTGGCAAATAATATTTCACATCGTAATTGAAAGTTTTCAATTTCATATGCAAAACGGGGACATTAGAATCTTCAAATTCGCTTCGGTCATTGAAAATATAACCTAAGTCGGCATCCAATTTTGAGTTTTTGAAATACAAAGTATTATGCAAGCTAAGGATATGATTGTCCACGCCTTGTTTTGGATAAAGAATGTTTCTACTGGTAGATTGTTCAGCGATTCCTTCTTCGGGTATACCCAAATTCAGTTTGTTGAAATTATAACGCAATACCGATGAAAAATTCGAATTGTTGTAACCAATTCCGGCCTTCAGATCAGTCTCATTAAATCGAGTATTGGTTACTCGATCACCATCTCCGATTTTGTAATCAGCGTGCGAATTATAGTTACCACGGACTAAAAATTTCCAATGTTCACTCGAAGTTTTTAGCCCCAAAGTAGTATTGCTTCCTAAAGTATTCGAAAAAACTCTTTGACCAAAATCGGCTTTAAAATCTCCAGTGTTGGCAAATTTCTCCGGATTAAAATACAAAACGCCGCCAAGCGCATCCGAACCATAAAGCAACGAGGCCGGACCTTTAATGACTTCCACACTTTCGACACCGGCATCGTTCAAACCTAAACCGTGTTCTGCTCCAAATTGTTGGTTTTCCAAACGAACGCCTTGGGTATAAACCAAAACGCGATTGCCGCTCAAACCACGAATCACCGGTTTTCCGATAGAAGTTCCGGTGGAAACTTGTGAAACGCCGGGAATGGTAGCCAAACCTTCGATTAAAGTTGCGGCACCTTTTTGTTGTAAAGCTTTTACATTTTGGTGCTCGACTTTCATTACGTTTTGCGATTGTAATTTGTTAAAAGCAGTCGATACAATGACTTCATCCATGTGCGTGATGCTTTCTTCTAAAGTAATATTCTGTGTAATTTCTTGGGGAGAAATAACAACTGAAATGGTTTGTGAAGTAAAACCAATGCTGGAAAAAACAATTTTAAAATTACCGGTTGGTAAATTGTTTAAAGTGTAATTTCCACTTTCGCTGGTCATGGTTTCTTTGTGAATTTCCGGAATTGAAACGATGACATTCGATAAGGGTTTATTGTCTTTGTCGGAAACCGTTCCGCTGATTTTATTTTGTGCCGTAGCAACGAGTGATAATCCTAAAGTTAGGATTAGATATAGTAATTTCATAATGGATAGTTTATTGTAAATAAATAATAGACCAAAGGGATTTGGTCTTGAAAAAAGCTATTTATACAATAAAATATGGCGGTCCGCGTAGCGAAAAAAGGGAACCTCGAAATTTCTGGGTAATTTCTTTAGAATAAGAAAAAGTATAGGAAGTTGGGACTTCTGTTTTTCTGAATTCAAAAGATTTTATAGGTGTTGGAGTATAACTACTAAAGGCAAATTCACAAACAAAACACTTTTCTAAACCGTCATGACCATGGGTAACTTCGGTTTTATGATTGTGGTAAATATGATGACATTTTTTTTCGGAAAATTGTTTTGCCAAATGCTCAAAAGAGTGAACTGACTGAAAGAATATTGCGAACAATATCATCAATCCCATCAACGCATTAGTTAAAAGTAGTTTTCTTTTCATCGCTACAAATGTAAAGCATTGCCAAAGAAAATCCGCCCGATTTTAACAAACTTTAGGATTTGTAAAATAAAACGGATTATTGAGAAGTGTAAATTACACTAAATTATTGGCTACCAAATATTCAGCAATCTGAACGGTATTCGTTGCAGCACCTTTTCTCAAGTTGTCTGCTACAATCCACATGTTTAAGGAGTTCGGCTGACTTTCATCACGGCGAATTCTGCCTACAAATACATCGTCTTTTCCTTGTGCGTACAAAGGCATTGGATAAGTATAAGTGTCGTTGTTATCTTGTACGGTTACGCCATCGGTATTGTGTAAAATAGTACGAATGTCGTTCACATCAAAATCATTGGAAAATTCAACATTTACGGCTTCACTATGACCGCCAACAACCGGAATTCTAATCGCTGTTGCAGTAACTGCAATAGTTTTATCGCCGATAATTTTTTGCGTTTCGCGAACCAATTTCATTTCTTCTTTGGTATAGCCATTCTCTTCAAAACTGTCGCATTGTGGAATCGCATTGCGGTGAATTTGGTATTTGTAAGCCATTTCTCCTTTGATGCCGGCGTATTCATTTTCCAATTGTTGCACTGCTTTCACACCGGTTCCTGTAATAGATTGGTAAGTAGAAACAATCACACGTTTGATATTGTATTTTTTATGCAATGGTGCCAAAACCATTACCATTTGAATGGTAGAGCAGTTTGGGTTTGCAATAATTTTGTCAGCTGCTGTTAACTCAGAAGCGTTGATTTCAGGAACTACTAATTTTTTAGTTGGATCCATTCTCCAAGCGGAAGAGTTATCGATTACGGTTGTTCCGGCTTCAGCAAATTTTGGCGCCCAAGCTAATGAAGTTTCGCCACCTGCCGAAAATAAAGCGATATCAGCCTTCATGTCAACTGCTGTTTGTAAACCCACTACTTTATATTTCTTACCCTTAAATTCAATTTCCTTACCTACTGATTTCTCAGAAGCGACAGGGATTAATTCCGTAACCGGAAAATTTCTTTCAGCCAAAACTTGAAGCATCACTTCGCCAACCATACCGGTTGCGCCTACTACAGCAACTTTCATATTCTAATTTTTAAAGGGTTAAGATTTCAATGTGCAAAAGTATACAGAAAATAGCTTCTACTTTAGTTTTTAGTATAAAAATTACTGAATTCTGAAAGCAAAATAGGTTTTCTTTTCTTAATTTTTGGATTGTTTTTGAAGGATTTACGATTGGTGAAAGACGATTTGCCAAAAAGAAAAACCGCCCCAATTAAGGAGCGGTTTAGTCCTGAAATGAATTCAGGATAAATTTAGAATATATAATGTAGCGGTATTATTTTTTCAATAAATCTCTGATTTGAGTAAGTAATTCTTCCTGAGTTGGTCCTGCAGGTGCAGCCGGAGCTATTTCTTCTTTTTTCTTCATTCTTTCAGCAGCACGAAGAATAATAAAAATAAACAACGCAATAATGATAAAATTGATAGTGGCTTGTACCAGATTACCGTATGTAATTACAGCAGCGCCGGCTTCTTTGGCTTTAGCTAAGCTTTCATAACTGTTACCATCCAAAGTAATGAATTTGGTTGTAAAGTCAATGCCGCCGGTTAATAAACCAACAATTGGCATAATAACATCGTCAACAGCTGAACCTACAATTTTCCCGAAAGCTCCACCGATAACAACTGCAGTTGCTAAACTCAATACATCGCCTTTCATTAAAGACGCTTTGAAATCGCTAAAAAATCCCATAATTCTTTTGTTTTAATTGGTTATAGTGATACTAAATTAACTAATTTTCTAAACGATTCACAAATTTTTAAAATTATTCTCTGAAAAAGACACGTTTAACGCGTTGTGAAATACTGGTCAGAATTTCATAGGGAATAGTATTCAATTGTTTGGCCATGTGATTTACGGAAGGGTTTTCCCCAAAAATAATCACCGAGTTGCCTTCTTTACAATCAATGCTAGTCACATCAACCATTAGCATGTCCATACAAATACTACCAACAATTTTGGCTTGTTTGTTATTGATAACAACATAACCAACGCCATTGCCCCAACTTCTGCGAATGCCATCGGCGTAACCAATAGGAATCGTAGCGATTTTAGTTGCGTCATCTGCCATAAATCTTCGCCCGTAACCCACGCTTTCGCCTTGGTCAATCGTTCTGATTTGGGAAATGACGGATTTTAAAGTGCCGACATTCTCTAAGTACTTTTGTTCTTCTTCATCGTTTGAAATCCCATACAAACCAATACCTAAGCGAACCATGTCGTATTGCGCATCGGGATAATTGGATATGCCCGAAGTGTTTAAAATATGCCGAATCGGTTTGATGTTTAATGCTGAAAGCAATTGAGCCGACAATTTTTCAAACAATGCAATCTGTGATTGAGCAAAAGCATCGTGTTTCAAATCATCACTCGTTGCCATGTGTGACAAAACACTTTTAATTTGAACCGTTTCGTTGCCTTTTAGGATGGAAATCAATTCGGATAAATTTTCTTCTTCAAAGCCCAAACGATGCATTCCGGTGTCAATTTTAATATGAATCGGGAAGCTTTTTAGTTTTTTTTGTTCCGCAATTTTCAGAAAAGCTTTCAAACCTTTAATCGAATAAATCTCCGGTTCTAAGTTGTGCTGAATAATAGCCGAAAAACTAGTCGTCTCGGGATTCATCACCATAATCGGAACAGTAATCCCGGCACTTTTTAGTGAAATTCCTTCATCGGCGAAAGCCACACCAAGATAATCGATTTTGTGGTGTTCCAACAATTTAGCAATCTCAAAACCGCCATTTCCATAGCCAAAAGCTTTCACCATGACCATCATTTTGGTTTTGGGAGCCAATTTTGATTTGAAGAAATTTAAGTTATAACTAATCGCGTTTAAGTTGATTTCTAAAACAGTTTCATGGGTTTTCTCTTCCAACATCGAGACGATTTCTTCAAAGTGAAAATCGCGAGCGCCTTTAACCAATATGGTTTCGTTTTCAAAATTCAATCGGTCAAATGCATCTGCAAATTCGGCTACATCGTTAAAAGCAACACTATTGATAAATTTGCTTTTATACTGCGAAATGGTTTCGCCAATACCAATCACACGAGTGATTTTATTTGAAATAATCAATTGCGAAACTTGAGAATATAGTTCTTCATTGTTCAATCCGCTTTGGAAAATATCGGAGAGAATTATGGTTTTCTTTTTGTGTTGTTTTTGGTGTTCCAAAAAGTCTAAAGCAATCTTCAACGACTGAAAATCAGAACTGTAACTGTCATCGATAATCGTACAATTGTAAATTCCGTTTTTGACTTTCAGACGCATTTCCACCGGATACAATTGCGCCATTCGAGTCTGAATGACTTTGTGATTGTAGCCAAAATACAACATCACCATCATGCAGTGAATCGCATTTTCTACCGAAGCTTGGTCTTGAAACGGAATGATAATCGGGAAAGTATCTTCTTTGTAAGTAACTTGCAATTCGGTTAAATCGCCGATATTTTTTTTGGTAATATAAACATCCGCACTTTTATCATCGGAACACCAACTGAATGTTTTAATCTTCGGATTGACAAAGGCATTGATGGTTTTGTTTTTATTTAAAATCAAAACATTGACCGAAGTAAATAACTTTAATTTTTCTTTAATTTTTTCTGCAACACTCGGAAATCCTTCGTCGTGCGCCGAACCTATATTTGATAAGATTCCAATTGTCGGGCGAATAATTTTCTGGAGTTTTTCCATTTCATTTATCGTGGAAATACCGGCTTCAAAAATTCCGAGATTGTGTTTTTCATTGATGCCCAAAATTGACAACGGAACGCCAACTTGCGAGTTGTAACTTTTCGGACTTCGAATAATGTTGTAATCCGGACTCAAAAGGAAATTTAACCATTCTTTGATAATGGTTTTGCCGTTACTTCCGGTAATTCCGATGATAGGAAATTCGAATAAACTTCGGTAATACGCCGCCAATTTTTGCAACGCTTCCAAAGTGTTCTCCACCACTAAAAAGTTGGCTTTTCCGGTTACATTCTCAGGAATTTGAGTAACGACAAAATGCTTTACGCCTTTTTCAATCAATTCCTCAATATAGGAATGGCCATCATTATTCGGTCCGGTAATTGCAAAAAACAAAGTGTTCTCGCCATTTTGCAATGAGCGACTGTCAATAGAAACCGCATCAATAATGGCTACATCATTTTGGCCGATCCAATTGGCCTTGATGATGGGAATGATATTTCGTAGGGTTAGTGTCAAGGAGTTATTCTTCTTTAGATAGGTTTTCGGCGTCTTTTACCACCATGTTTTCACGCATGGCATTGAAATAAGCAGCGCGACTCAAAGGTTCATACTCTTCGGTTTCGCCAAGCATGACCAATTTTTCATTGTCATTTTTTCTAAAACTATAATGCGCTAAATTTCCCGTTCGGGTACAAACGGCGTGTACTTTGGTTACATATTCTGCGGTTGCCATCAAAGCAGGCATTGGTCCAAAAGGATTGCCTTTAAAGTCCATATCCAATCCCGCTACAATTACGCGTATTCCGGAATTGGCTAAATCATTGCAAACCGCAACAATTTCGTCATCAAAAAACTGCGCTTCGTCAATGCCTACGACATCACAGCCTTGTGCCAAAATTCGAATGTTGGCAGCCGCCGGAACCGGAGTTGAGCGAATTTCGTTTTTGTTATGGGAAACAACCATCTCTTCATCGTAGCGCGTATCGATGGAAGGTTTGAAGATTTCGACTTTTTGTTTGGCAAATTGAGCCCTTTTTAATCGGCGAATGAGTTCTTCCGTTTTGCCCGAAAACATCGATCCGCAGATGACTTCAATCCAACCAAATTGTTCTTTATGATTTACTGTATTTTCGAGAAACATTTTGTATTTTTCTTGCGCTAAAAATGAATAGTTTTTATTACTTTGTAACGAAAACAAACCGACATCATTTTTTTCTATTTTTACGTCGATTCAAATGTAGAAAAATTTTAATTACCGTTACTTCTTCCCGAGGTTAAATAAATGCAACGGAAGAAAATTAATAAAAAAGATACAAGCGTATTTCCTATAATTTCCAAAAGATGAAAAAAAGATTAGAATCCGAATTAATCAGCATTGCCCACCGAATTTTGAAACTGAAAAACAAATCGGAAGTAGATCAATTGTATAAAGAAACCCAAAAATTATACGAGACATTAACCGTTTTAAAGTTTTATCAAGACAATTTTGAATCGGTTAAAAACGATGTTCAAGCTGCAGTTTTGGAAGGAAAACTAGAGCAACATTTACAGGAAGAAACGCCACAAGAAGTAGTTTTGGAAGTAAAACAAGTTGAAGAGCCAGCTGTTGAAATACAAGCAGAACCTGAAACTGTTGTAGCCACTGAAGAAGAAGCTGAGATTGTTTCAGAGGAAGAAATCGAAGAAGCCGTTGAACCTGTTTCGGAAGAACAAATGGAAGATGTAGTAGCCGAAAACGAACCTGATACCAAAGAAGAACCGGTTTTCAAGCCTATATTTGAATTGGCTGAAGACGATGAAGAAGACCAGAGCGACAGCGAACTGGCGGAACAAATCGAACCGGCTGAGACAGCTTCAGAAGTAAAACCCGGAACCAAGCATGTAGCTTTAGAAGATTTATTGGGCGAAAACTATGTCGACCCGATTTTTGTAAAGCCGAATGAAGTTTCGCTTTTTTCTTCAGACTCGAGCGATAGCGAACTGGTGAAAGAAGCAGTGACCGAAACCAAAGAAATATCCGAACCTAAATCGACTTCCATAAATACATCTTTTGGTAAAACCATGGAAATCGGATTGAACGACAGGGTAGCTTTTGTCAATAATCTTTTTGCCGGAAGCAATGAAGATTTTAACCGCGTGATTTCGCAATTAAATACTTTTGATAATTTAGCAGAAGCCAAAGATTTTCTAAATGAAATGGTCATTCCTGATTATAATTATTGGGTTGGCAAAGAAGATTATATCGAGCGATTTATGGAGGTTGTGGAGAAAAAATTTGCTTAAAAAATTTATAAAAACACAGATTTCACAAATTAGCACAAATTGAATCTGTGAAAATTTGTGAAATCTGTGTTTAGCTCAATTCTATGTCAAAATTATACATCGTTCCAACGCCAATCGGCAACTTAGAAGACATGACTTTCAGAGCGATAAAAGTTTTGAAAGAAGTCGATTTGATTTTGGCCGAAGACACACGCACGAGCGGAAAATTGCTTAAGCATTTCGAAATTTCGACGCACATGCACAGTCACCACATGCATAACGAACATAAAACCGTGGAGAGTTTGGTGAAGCGTTTGCAAGCCGGAGAAAGTATTGCTTTGATTAGCGATGCCGGAACGCCTGCAATTTCAGATCCCGGATTTTTATTGACAAGAGCTTGTGTGGAAAATAATATTGAAGTGGATTGTTTGCCCGGCGCTACGGCTTTTGTACCGGCTTTGGTCAATAGCGGTTTGCCCAATGACCGATTCGTTTTCGAAGGTTTTTTGCCCGAGAAAAAAGGTCGTCAAACCCGATATTTAGCACTAGCCGAGGAAAACAGAACGATGATTTTTTATGTTTCTCCACATAAATTGGTCAAAACTTTAGCAGAATTTGTTCAGTATTTTGGAGCAGATAGACCGGTTTCCGTTTCCAGAGAATTATCAAAATTACATGAAGAAACCATCCGAGGAACAGCCGCTGAGGTTTTGAAGCATTTTGAAACCAAACCACCAAAAGGAGAAATCGTAGCGGTAGTTGGCGGTAATATTTCTGAAAAAGAAAAGACCCGAGGCACACGAGCCAAAGGCGAACGGAGCAACGCTAATAAAAGCGAAGAATGATAAGAGTTTTGGCTATAGCAATTGTATTTCTCTTCTGTACTTCTTGTTCAGAAGACAGTAAATATGCTCCGATCACGCCTGCTGCTATTATTGCTTTACCCGAAACGCCTTATAACTATTCCAATCTAAATTTACCGTCGCATTTTACCACCAATGACGGTGGCGTTTTGCCCAGTTCCATCAACGGAATCGACAATACTCCGGAAGACAATCCGATTACAGATGGCGGAGCGACTTTGGGAAGAGTGCTTTTTTATGATGTAAATTTGAGTCGAAATAAAACGGTTGCATGTGCTAGTTGTCACCGTCAGAATTTGGCTTTTACCGATTCTCCCGTGCTTAGTCTTGGGTTTAATTTTGCCCCAACCAGAAGACATTCGATTACGTTAGTCAACCAAAGGTATTATGTGCGTGGCCGTTTTTTTTGGGATGAACGAGCAGCTACTTTGGAAGAACAAGTTTTGCAACCGATTGTAGACCATAACGAAATGGGCTTAACTGAAACTGAAATTATTCAAAGAGTTTCTGAACGTCCTTTTTATAGTAATTTGTTTTTGGGCGCATTTGGTTCAGGAAATATAACTAACGAAAGAATTGCCAAAGCCTTGTCACAATTCATCAGAAGCATCGTCAGTTCCCAAAGTAAATATGATGAAGGAAGAGCGCAAGTAGCTACAAGACTAACACCATTTCCAAATTTTACTGACGCAGAGAATTTAGGCAAAGAACTTTTTTTAAAACCGGTTGCCTAAGGTGGCGCAGGTTGTGTTAATTGTCATGCCACAGAAGCTTTTGTAAGCGTCAACTCGGGACCAAAAAACAATGGATTGGATGTAATTTCGACCAATGATTTTGGGGCTTTTGAAACTTTTCCGACGAATAGCAGTTTAAAAGGTGCTTTTAAAATCCCGACCTTAAAAAACATAGCTTTAGGAAGCCCTTACATGCATGATGGTCGTTTTCAGACTTTGCAACAAGTTGTTGAACATTACAATAGCGGTGTAAAAAATCACCCGAATTTATCGCCGTTTTTAAAAGGTTCGGATGGCAGTCCGCAACAGCTTAATTTGACTGAGGCACAAAAAGAGGCTTTGGTTGCTTTTCTGAGAACGTTGACCGATCCGAATATTTTGAATAATGAAAAATGGGCTGATCCTTTTATCAATCAGCATCTTTAGCGAATTATTTTACTTCTAGATCCACAAAAGAAAAACTGTTGCCGCTAAACAATCCTTTGTCAGATAATTTCAAATCGGGAATCACCAACAGCGCCATAAACGAAAGTGTCATAAACGGTGCTTTTAAAGTACTGCCTAATTCTTTTGCCATCGCGTCGATTTCTTGGTATAAACGTCCGGCTTCCCAACCGTTTTGATCACTCATAATTCCGGCAACCGGAAGCGCTAATGACTTTTTATCTGAACCATTTACGGCACAAATTCCGCCGGTATTTTGGATAATTAAATTCACGGCACTTAAAATTTCTTCGTCAGAAGTGCCAACCACAACGATATTGTGGCAATCATGCGCTACTGAACTCGCAATTGCGCCTTTTTTCAAACCAAAATTTTTGATAAAAGCAATAGCGGGTGGAGCATTTTCATAGCGATTCACGACTGCCATTTTCAAGATGTCGTTTTCAACATCGGAAACTAAGTTTCCATCAATAATTTTTGGTGTAAAATGAATTTCATTGGTAATCAATTGGCCTTCCAAAGCTTCAATGACGCGAATGGTTTTGGCGGAACTTTCTATTTTAAAATCACTTAAAAATTTAGCCGAAGTATTGAAATTGTTGGGTTTCTCAAATTCGACATGTTCTACAAATGATTGACCGTTTTCGGCAACCAATTCTCCGTTGATGTAGGTTTGTTTTACTTTGAAATCAACCAAATCTTCCACGACGATAAAATCGGCAGCATCGTTATTTTGGAGTAAGCCAACTTCCATCTTATAATGTTTCACCGGATTGATACAAGCGACTTGTAATATTTTGAAAACGTCGATGCCTTTGGCAACCGCTCTTGCACAAAGTTGGTTGATATGTCCTAAAATCAAATCGTCCGGATGTTTGTCATCAGAACAGAACATCATGTTTTCGAAATTGTCGGGAAGCAAATCGATTAGTGCTTCAAAGTTTTTGGCGGCACTTCCTTCACGAATAATAACTTTCATGCCGAGGGATAGTTTTTCGGCGGCTTCGTCAAAAGTAAAACATTCATGGTCTGTTGTGATTCCGGCAGAAATGTATTTTTTAACAGGTTCGCCACGCAATCCCGGCGCATGGCCGTCCACAGGTTTGTTGAAATGTTTCGCCCAAGCAATCTTTTTCAAAACTTCTTCGTCGTCAAACAGAACACCCGGATAATTCATCATTTCCGATAAATAATAAATATCCGGTAAAGCCATTAATTCCTTGATTTGTTCCGAATCAATTACGGCACCGGCGGTTTCAAAAAAAGTAGCCGGAACGCAGGAAGGCGCTCCAAAATGAAATTTCAACGGTACTTTTTTCCCATTGTCAATCATATAGTGCACACCGGCTTTTCCTAATACATTGGCAATTTCATGCGGATCAGAGATGGTGCCGACAGTTCCGTGCAAAACTGCAATTTTAGCAAATTCAGAAGGGACAAGCATCGAACTTTCGATATGAATATGCGCGTCAATAAATCCGGGAAGAATGTAGTTTTTGATGTCATGATTTTTCTCTGTAATGGAGACAATTTTACCATTGGCTACAGTAACTTCACCTGAATAAATTCGTTTGTTTTCGATATCGACAATTTGACCTTTAACTTGCATTTTGGTTTACTTTTATAGTTCAAATGTAGCGAATAAATAATCAGAATTAAAAAAAGGAGAAAATTCAAATTATAAAATAATTTTCTTACTTTTATCATTCAAATCGTAATTCATAATTTTCAATTCGTAATTAAATATGCGCTGGACACTCAAACCAAAACCGTCTTCCGAAAAAGTAAAAGCTCTAGCCGCAGAATTAAAAGTGGACGAATTGATCGCGACGCTTTTGGTACAAAGAGGTATTGAAACGTATGAAGCCGCGCGACAATTTTTCCGTCCAAATTTGGATGATTTGCACGATCCGTATTTGATGAAAGACATGGACAAAGCCGTAAACCGAATTGAAGCCGCGATTGCGAATGGTGAGAATATTCTAGTCTTTGGCGATTATGATGTTGATGGCACGACGGCGGTTTCTCTGATGTCGAGTTATTTGAAAAGCTATTATCCCAATGTCGCGACATATATTCCCGATCGCTATGATGAAGGTTATGGAATATCCTATAAAGGCATTGATTTTGCCGATGACAATGGTTGTTCGTTGATTATCGCTTTGGATTGCGGCATTAAATCTATCGATCATGTGGCTTACGCCAAAGCAAAAAATATTGACTTTATCATTTGTGATCACCATCGTCCGGGCGAATTTTTACCGGATGCGGTTGCTGTTTTGGATCCAAAACGAGAGGATTGTCATTATCCTTATGATGAATTGTGCGGTTGTGGTGTTGGTTTTAAATTGGTACAAGCCTTGGCCCAAAATAGAAAGCAAACCATTGAAGATTTATTGCCCTATTTAGATTTGGTTGCTACTGCAATTGCCGCAGATATTGTTCCGATGACGGGCGAAAACAGGACTTTGGCGAAATTTGGGTTGGAAGTGATTAATGCCAATCCACGTCCGGGAATCAAAGCTTTGGTTCAAAATGTGAAGACCCGAGCCAACGGTGAACGGAGCGAAGCTAAAAAAGTACTGACGATTACGGATGTTGTTTTTATCATTGCGCCAAGAATCAACGCAGCAGGAAGAATCAAGCACGGCAATGAAGCCGTGGCTTTACTCACAGAATACGACTTAGACCAAGCCGAAATTTTTGCTTCTGAAATTGAGCAACACAATAGCGACCGCAAAGATTTAGACAAACAAATTACAATTGAAGCGCTGGATCAAATTGAAATAAATCAGGAGACAGAAAAATTTACAACAGTGGTTTATAATAAAAATTGGCACAAAGGCGTCATCGGCATTGTCGCTTCCCGATTGACCGAAACATATTATCGCCCGACAGTTGTTTTTACCAAAAGTGGAGACAAACTTGCTGCTTCAGCTCGCTCGGTAAAAGATTTTGATATTTACAATGCGTTGGAAGCATGTGCACAGCATTTGGAACAATTTGGTGGACACATGTATGCCGCCGGAATGACGTTGAAAGAAGAAAATTATGCCGCTTTCAAAGAAGCTTTCGAAACCGTTGTGGAAGAAACCATTCATCCTGATTTATTAACACCGGAAATTTCGGTGGATGCAGAAATTAATTTAGCGGATATCAACGAAAGGTTAATCAGAATTTTGAACCAATTCGAACCTTTTGGGCCACAAAATATGACGCCGGTTTTTATGTCGAAAGGATTAATAGATTCGGGTTATGCCAAAGGAATCGGAGCCGATGAAAACCATTTAAAACTATTCGTCAAACAGTCCCGAAGTTTCGGGAGTAGTCAAGGTTTTGGTGCTATCGGATTTGGATTAGGAAAAAAATTAGATTTAGTTAAGAATCAGAATCCGTTTGAAGCGGTTTATTGTATTGATGAAAACGATTTCAATGGCAATGTAGCGGTTCAGTTGAGGTTGAAGGATTTGAGGTAGCGTATTTCTTTCGTCGAAAAGACAAGGAATAAGTTGAGGCAATTTCAAACACAGATTTCACAAATTTTCACAGATTAAATTTGTGTGAATTTACTTCGTCAGTTCGCTACTCTCGGGTGTGAAATTTGTCTTATTTATATTCTTTCAACTCAAAATTCTCGCCGTCAAAAACCCCATAAGTAAAATAACCAATCCAATCGCCTAAGTTTACATATTCTGAGTTTTCACCTACTTTGATAACCATGGGAAGATGTCTGTGACCAAAGATGAAGTAATTGTAATGTTTGGTTTCGAGTTTGCGTTTGGCGTATTGCACTAACCATTCGTTTTCTTCGCCCAAGAATTTTACATCGGCATCGCCTGAAATCAGTTTGTTTTTTACCGAAAGATATTGTGCCAATTTCACACCCAAATCAGGATGTAACCAACGAAATAACCATTTCGAAAACGGACTCGTAAACACTTTTTTCATGCGTTTGTAGCCTTTATCGCCCGGACCTTTTCCATCACCGTGACCAATCAAAAACGTTTTGTCATTAAAAGTAAATTCCTGGTTGTCGTGATAAACGGGAATGTTTAGCTCTTTTTCAAAATAGTCATTCATCCACAAATCGTGATTGCCTACGAAAAAGTAAATCGGAATACCGCTGTCGCGAATTTCGGCTAATTTGCCTAAAACACGCACGAAGCCTTTAGGAACAACGGTTTTATATTCGAACCAAAAATCAAACAAATCGCCTAAAAGAAAAATAACATCGGCATCTTTCTTGACTTCATCTAACCATGCGATAAACTTTTGTTCGCGCGGAAAACTCAACTCGGGCGTTGGCGCACCAAGGTGTTGGTCGGAAGCGAAGTATATTTTTTTATTGGGTGAAATCGTCATTTAAGATTAGTTTTTTTAAGGCACTTCGACTGCGCTCAGTGTGACAGTTTAGTTGTCAGAGGCGTACCATTCGGCAAAAGAGGTTTCGGTTTCTTGTAATTTTAACGAATGCAAATTAATGTCTTTTGGCAAACGACTTTTAATTTTTTGAGCAAAATCGGTTACCATATTTTCACTTGTTGGTTGGTAATCGACTAAAATTACATGATGTCCACGATTTTTCAATTCGGCAGCCAATTCAATATGCGGTGTGTTTTTATTAAAAACGGTAGCATGGTCGAAAATGTCTACGATTTCTTCTTTTACAATTTTTTTTAAATCAGAGAAATCAATCACCATTCCAAACTTCACATTCGAAATGTCAGTTATGGGTTGGCCAATCACCGTCACCGATAATTTATAACTGTGTCCGTGTACATTTTTACATTTTCCGTCATAGCCATAAAGTGCATGTCCGGTTTCGAAAGAAAATTGTTTGGTGATTCTGATGTTACTCATGAAAGAAGTTTTTACGCTGCAAATTTAGTAAAATATTGCTATTGGTCGTTTTGTCTTTTTTTAGCACGGCTGTACATTAAATAAGCAACACCAACCAGTAATACAAAAGGTAAAACATAACCAATCCAAATGCCGATTAAATAACCATTATCCGGGGCATTTTTTATTTTTTCATCGATATTGACTTGTTGAATAAGAGAAATAAGAGTCATGATTTATTTTTTAAATTCACTTAAAGCATTTTTTGTAAAATCGGAAAGTACTAATCTTCCTGATATTGCTGCTCTTTGATATAAAAGTTCGTCCCAATTTTCAGTGCCTTCCCAAAAAACTTTCTTCATTTCAGCCAAAGCCTCCGGATTGTAACCGGCTAGTTTTTTGGCGAAAGCCAAAGTATTTTCGTCTAATTCTCCGTAACTATCAAAGAGATCAGCATAAAGTCCTTTTTCTACAGCCCAGTCCGCAGTTTGCCAATGATAAGGCTGTAATGTTAATTGGGTCATCGCTGTTTTTCCGATTTTTCTCGAAACCGCCGGTTCAATCACAAACGGACCAATTCCGATGGCTATTTCAGATAGTTTAATCGAAGCATCTTGGTAGGCAAAAGCAAAATCACAAGCCGAAGCCAAGCCAACGCCACCGCCAACCGCTTTTCCTTGTATTTTTCCGATGATAATCTTGGAGCATTTCCGCATCGCATTAATCACATTGGCAAAGCCGGAAAAGAATTTTTTACCGGTTTCGAAATCATTAATGGAAAGCAATTCCTCAAAAGAAGCACCGGCACAAAAAGTTTTGCCTGTGCTTTGTAGAATGACCACATTAACACTATCATTATTACTTAAAGCGTTTAATTCTTCGGTTAGTTTTTGCAATAAATCACTTGGGAAAGAATTGCTTGCAGGATGACTAAAGGTAACCGTTGCAATAGTATTATCAATTTGGATTTCAATCAATCCATTGGGGTTTTCGGCAGACATAGAATGGTAATTTTATGTAAATTTATAACAAATCTCAAAAAGATAGGTTTGGAATTGCTTTTTGTTTCTATAAAATTATATATTTGTGCTCTCCAAAAATGGGGTATTAGCTCATTTGGCTAGAGCGTCCCGATGGTAATCGGGAAGGTAATCTTTAGTTGATATAAGATTGGGGGATTAGCTCATTTGGCTAGAGCGCTTGCCTGGCAGGCAAGAGGTGACCGGTTCGAATCCGGTATTCTCCACAAAGTCCCGATTTATCGGGACTTTTTTATTTTTAGTATGTTTTACGTATACATCATATATTCTCAATCACTAAATAAGTATTATGTAGGTTCTTGTCGAAATATTGACGAGCGACTTAACGATCATTTAAATAGTAGAAGCAAATACACAAAATCAGCTAAAGATTGGGAACTTAAATATTCAGAAACATTTTCTTCAATAAGTGATGCTTATCAGCGAGAAATACAGATTAAGAAGATGAAAAGTAGAATCTACATTGAGAATTTAATTAATAAGGATTAAATCGTCCTTATACGATTGGCAATGTTTTTTACTTCCCATTTTTTAAATCTTCCGCTACTTTTTCCAATTCAGCATACCAATCTTCCCCAAATTTTCGAATTAACGCTTCTTTGACAAATTTATAAACCGGTACTTGAAGTTCTTTACCCAAAGTACAAGCGTCACTGCAAATATCCCAACGGTCATAATTCACAGCTGCAAATTCGCTGAAATCTTTCACTCTAATTGGATATAAATGACACGAAACCGGTTTTTTCCAGTTGATTATACCTTGATTGTATGCTTGTTCAATACCGCAAAGTGCTGTTTTTCCGTCAAAAATTACGTAAGCACAATCTTTATTGTCAATGAGTGGAGTTTCTAAATCTTGGTCGGTTCCGACAACCCAAGTGCCTAATCTTTCTATGGCTTCTATTCCTTCTTTGCGTAAAAACGGTTTTATTTTCGGATAGATTTCTTCCAAGATTTTAGTTTCTTCTTTATTTAAAGGTGCGCCGGCATCGCCATCAACACAACATGCGCCGTGACAAGCCGAAAGGTTGCACACAAAATCTTTTTCAAGGATGTCTTCTGAAACTATGGTTTTGCCTAATTGAAACATAATCTGATTTTAAGAATGCAAAAGTACAAATGAAATTTGGCTTAAGTGAATTATTAAAAACCTAATTTTGCAAAAAAAATAAACGGTATGAATTTAGATTTTAGAGAAATAGCGACAGCAACCATGGTTCTTTTTGCTGTGATTGATATCGTTGGAAGTATTCCGGTGATTATTGATTTGAGAACAAAATTTGGTCATATTCAATCGGAAAAAGCATCTTTGGTTTCGGCCGGAATCATGATTGCGTTTCTTTTTGTAGGCGAAGAAATTTTGAAATTGATTGGTATTGACGTGAATTCATTTGCAGTAGCCGGTTCGTTTGTGTTGTTCTTTTTGGCTTTAGAAATGATTTTAGGGATAAGACTATATCGCGATGAAGCAGCAACTTCGGCTTCGATTGTGCCGATTGCTTTTCCTTTAATTGCCGGTGCCGGAACGATGACTACATTACTTTCATTGCGAGCCGAATTTCAGTCGATAAATATTATCATTGCTATTTTGTTGAATATTATATTGGTTTATGCCATATTGAAATCGTCTTCAAAAATTGAAAGAATGCTTAGCAAAAACGGATTGAGCATCATAAGGAAAGTTTTTGGCGTAGTTTTACTGGCGATTGCTGTTAAATTATTTGCGACTAATGTTAAAGGGCTATTTGCATAACCTTAAAAATTAGTATTTTTGTTCCATAAATTTATTACATGAAAATTTTCACCAACATACTTATATTTCTTGCCGTTGCGCTGATATTGGTAAATATTTATTTACTTGATTTTAATAATCCTTTTGAAGGCGACAGCATGGTGGCTTTAATCGGTATAGCTGCTTCATTTTGTGCGGTCTTAATCCTTTTGATTTTTAGAATGTCAAAGAAAATCGAGGACAAATTAAAAAACTAACATTTTTAAATTCCAATTTGAAAGCGCCAAATTCCAAGTAAATTTCAATTCCGAAACTTCAGATTTTAAAGGATTGAACATTGAGATTTGATTTTTGAAGCTTATTTGTAATTTGATTTTTAATATTTTTAATTTTCCTTTCTATGTATGATGTTTTGATAATTGGTGGTGGCGTTTCTGGCATGTCTTGTGCCTTGATTTTAGGTTCGGCTCAAAACAAACCTTTTGTTATTGATAAAAAAATTGGCATCATCACTCATCAAAAAGCTTCTTCGCTACAAGACGCACTTTTTAATAACGCTTACGGAATTCCTTCAGGAAAATTAGGTTCAGAATTACTAACGGAAAGTATTGACCATTTAAACCAATTGTATCCGCATATCGACCAAATTTCCGGTGAAAAGGTAATGAAGATAGAAGGTGAAGCCGGAAATTTTACCGTTATCACCAATCAGAATTCTTATCAAACGAAAATTGTTGTTATCGGAATCGGTGCCGGAAACCCTTTTACCATTGAAGGCTTAGCCGAATATGTAATGCCACATCAAAAAGTTATTCCTGAGAAGAATAGAATCCAACTTAAAAATATCGATCATAAAGTAACCGAAGGTATTTATGTGATCGGAACTTTAGCCGGTTGGCGCAGTCAGTTAGCAATCGCTGCCGTAAGTGGCGCTGCTGTTGCAACCGATATTCTAACTTTATGGAATAATGGTGTTCATGCGCAAGTACATGATAGCATTAGAAAGTAAGGTTACTTCAAAATTGCTTTTAACATGGTGTCTTCTTTCAATAAAATTTGGTAGTATTGGTCTTCGCCAAAAAGTTGTCGGGCATATTCAGCCGTCAAGAATTTTTTAACCAAAGCTTTATTATTAGACAAAGACATATCCAAACCGGAGTCTTTTAAATAGCTTTCAAATTTAGAAACTGTACTGTCGTCTTTTTGCATTTTGGTCAAAAATGCGTCAAATGTCATTCCTTTAAACGAGTCGCGACTTTTGTCTAATAGTTCAAAAACAAAATGACTTACCAAACCAGAGCTTAAAATATAAGCCAAACTTTCTTCTCCTTTTTTGACTTCCAAAGGCACAAAAATATCCGGAACGATACCGCCGCCGCCATAAACTATTCTGCCTTTTTTAGTTTTGAATTTTAGAGAATCGGCGACTTTAATTTTATTTTTGGCATACAACTCACCGTTTTCAAATCGCTTTTCATAGTCATGACTGTACACTTCGCCTTGGCCTTTTACATAAGGTTTTTGGATTGAACGACCGCTGGGTGTGTAATATCTGGAAGTAGTTAAACGTACGGCCGAACCATCATCAAAATCCATTTCGCGTTGCACTAATCCTTTTCCGAAAGAACGTCGGCCAACAATAGTTCCTCGGTCATTATCCTGAATGGCACCGGCTAAAATTTCGCTGGCAGAAGCCGAATTTTCATCGATTAAAACATAAACGCTTCCGGTTTCAAATATGCCTTCTTCGGTAGCAAAGGTTTTGTTGATTTCACCTCTTTTGTTTTTGGTGAAAACGATTAGTTCTTTGTCTTTCAACAATTCGTCGGCAATTTCAACCGCTTTTTCTAAATAACCGCCACCATTATCGCGCAAATCAATCACCAATGTTTTCATGCCTTGCTTTTTCAATTGTTCCAATCCTAGGCGGAATTCATCATAAGTATTTTCGGCGAATCGATTGATTTTGATATAACCGGTTGTGGCGTTTAGTTTTAAATAAGTGTCAACACTTTTAATGGGAACGACATCGCGAATCACAGGAATTTTTAGTTTCTTGTTGGCGCTTTTTCGATAAATCGTTAATAAAACGCTTGAACCTTCTTCCCCTTTTAATTTGTTGAACAAACTGTCGGTTGGTAATTTTCTTCCGAATAGTTTGTCTTTATCGGCGTATAAAATTCGGTCACCGGCTAAGATTCCTGCTTTTTCGGCCGGACCATTTTCTAATGGTTTTACAATCGTAACTGTGTCATTGAACATGTAAAAATTGACACCAATACCAACAAAATCCCCTTTCATCAATTCGGCTTCCGAAGATTGTTCGCTTGGCGGAATATAAACAGAATGTGGATCAAGATTGGCTAAAATGCTGTTCACTGTTAAATCAACAATAGAATCTGAATTGACGTCGTCAACATATTCCTCATTGATAAAGTCTATCAGTCTTTCGATTTTGGCTTTGCTGGCGTTTTGCTTAGAAAGTGTTCGTTTAGGAAAATTAAGCATACCACCAATGATGATTCCCAAGGCGACGCATGAGAATAGTAATAAAGGCAAGTATTTTTCCTTAGATTTCATTTTATGCTGAATTTATTTACTGCATCAGTTTGTTTCGCTCGTGTCAGTATCTTTTTAGGATAGCAGAGATTGTTATAGATTTAGTCTAAATTTTCAATTTGTGTTACTTCAATTCCGGCTTTTCGTAGAAAATCTAAACCGGATTCATCTCGATATCCATTCTTGAAAACAACTCTTTTGATTCCGGACTGATGAATGAGTTTGCTGCATTCTTTGCAAGGCGAAAGTGTGATGTACAACGTTGCATTTTCACAAGTTTGGGTAGAACGTGCCACTTTGGAAATGGCATTGGCTTCGGCGTGTAGAACATACCATTTGGTTAAGCCTTCCTCGTCTTCGCAACAGTTTTCAAATCCGGATGGCGTTCCGTTGTAGCCGTCGGAAATGATCATTCGGTCTCGCACGATGATGGCGCCCACTTGCTTGCGTTGACAATAGGATAATTTGCTCCATTCGGCGGCAATTCGTAGGTAGGCAACGTCGTATTTTTTTTGCTTGGCTTCTTTCATTTATTCTGAACTTGTTTTTCAGAATCTTGTTTTGTGTTACAAGATTACTGATAATCAAATGGTTTTTCTTTTAGCCCCGATAGTCGTGGAAATCCTTTTTTGACTTGCCATGGGTTTAAACCCGTGGTAATTTAAAAAAGATTGTAACAGATAGCGGGAAAATGGATAGCAAATATACCTAAACCTTTCACTTCTGAACAATTATTTAACCCAAATTTCACTTTGTAAAATCATCGGAATCACGACGCCAATAATAAAAGCAGAAATCATTAAAATCCAATCGCGTTTGGAGAATTTTAGTAGCGTTTGAAAGACAAAGGCAAGCATTAATGAGGCGATTACCACAATGATTTGTGCCGCTTCAATGCCCAATGCAAATTCAAACATGGGTAATAATTTGTCGGTAGGTTTTCCGGAAAGGATGCTGTTGAAGTAATTTGAAAATCCTAAGCCGTGTATGATTCCGAAAAAAACAGTGATAAAACCGATGAAAGTCATGTTGTCTTTTTTGGCTGATTTTCCGGTTGAATACAGGTTGAAAATAGCGGTAATCAAGATGGTGATTGGAATTAAAAATTCAATGAAGGTTGGATTGATTTTTATGATTTCAAAAACAGCCAAGAATAAAGATAATGTATGTCCCAAGGTAAATAAGGAAACTAAAATTAAAATTCGTTTCCAGGCTTTGGCATCGTAAGGAACGGTTAAGGCTAAGAGGAATAAAACATGGTCATAAGCAGAAATATCAAGCACATGTTTTAATCCGAGATTGAAGTATATCCAGAAATCTGACATTATGGTTTGGTTGTTTGGAACGTAAACTTACAATTAATTTTAATTGCCTTAGAAAAACAAACCCAAAAATCGATGAAAAACATTTTGCGAATTGGTTTTCTAAAAAAGTAAATTGGCTTATATTTGCAGTATTAAAACCAATAAAATTATGTCAATTTCAGATTTATTTGATAGCGAGTTCAAAAGCAGAAACAAAGGGCATTTTTCAGCTATTGTTCGTGTGGCCATTGCCGATGGTGATATGAGCAAAGAGGAAAAAGAATTTTTGGATAAATTGGCTTCTCGTTTAGAAATTTCAGCAGCAGAATATGAAGAGATTTTAGAAAATCCTTTAAAATACCCAATCAATCCGCCGTATTTGCACTCTCAAAGATTAGAGCGTTTGTATGATTTGACACGTATGGTTTATGCTGACCATGTTCTTGGACCAAAACAGAAAGAGATTTTGACCAAATTTGCTTTGGCTTTAGGATTTACTCCGGGTAACGTGCCTTATATTGTTGATAAAGCGTTGTCGTTATTGGTGATGAATGTAGATTCAGACACTTTCGTTTACGAAATGACTCATATGAATAAGTAATAAAAAAAGCCCTGAGAAATCAGGGCTTTTTTTAAACGTATTTGGCCATATACTCTTCAGCCTTCTCTACCATATTGTAACTTCCACAGAAGAAAGGAACGCGTTGGTGTAATTCTGACGGGCTAATCTCCATGATTCTTCCAAAGCCGTCTGAGGCTTTTCCGCCGGCTTGTTCAGCAATGAACGCCATTGGGTTGCATTCGTATAGCAAACGCAATTTTCCGTTAGGTGCTTTAGAGCTGGTTGGGTAAATATAAATGCCGCCTTTAATCATATTACGGTGAATGTCGGAAACTAAACTGCCGATATAACGCGAAGTATAAGGTCTATCACCTTCTTCCAGCTGACAGTATTTTAGATAATCCTTTACGCCTTGTGGAAAATGCACATAATTGCCTTCGTTGATGGAATAAATATTACCATCTTTTGAAAACTGCATATTCGGATGCGATAGATAAAATGTTCCAATCGCCGGATTCAAAGTAAATCCGTTAACGCCGTGACCTGTTGTATACACCAACATCGTTGAAGTTCCGTAAATCACATAACCGGCTGCTACTTGTTGCGTTCCGGGTTGTAAAAAATCGGCAGTAGTAACCGGAGTTCCAACCGGAGTTACTCTTCGGTAAACTGAAAAAATAGTTCCCACGGAAACATTCACATCAATATTAGAGGAACCATCTAGAGGATCCATTAAAACAACATATTTATTACTATGTGTTTTATCTGAACCGGCAACAGTAATATAATCATCATTTTCTTCTGAAGCAATTCCACAGACAATTTCACGGTTGATTAAAGTTTGAATAAAAACTTCATTGGCATATACATCCAACTTTTGTTGGTCTTCGCCTTGAATGTTTTGGTCTCCGGCAGCACCGATGATATCTACCAATCCGGCTTTGTTTACCTTATAGTTTACGACTTTTGCCGCCAATCGGATGGAATTGATGATTCTGGATAATTCTCCTGAGGAATATTTAAACTCCTCTTGTTTTTCGATGATAAATTCACCAAGTGTTTTGTTGCGTTCTTCCATTGCGAAATCGATGTAGTTGTGGTTGCAAATATCGCTAAATTTGCCCAAGAAAAAATCTATTTCGCAAAGAAATTATAAATTGTATTTTTGCCACTCGAGACCTTTAGGTCGAACTGTTGCGAAGTAAAAAAATTTGACCCAAATGAACATCCGAAAAGGAACAAAAAACGACATGAAGGCCGTATTGGATTTAATCCGAGAATTGGCCGTTTTTGAAAAAGAACCTGATGCAGTTGTCGTAACAGTAGCCGATTTGGAACGTGATGGTTTTGGTGAAAATCCATTGTTCTTCACTTTCGTGGCTGAGGTTGATGGAGACCCGAGCGATAGCGAACAGGCGAAGCAGATCGTTGGAATGGCGTTGTATTATTATCGTTATTCGACTTGGAAAGGGAAAACCATTCATTTGGAGGATTTAATTGTCAAAGAAAAAATGCGCGGCACCGGTTTGGGATTTGCTTTGTATACCAAAATTATGGAACAAGGCAAATCAGACAACGTTCGAAGAATCGAATGGAATGTCTTAGATTGGAATACACCGGCGGTAGAATTTTATAAAAAATCGGGGGCGAAAGTCTTAGAAGATTGGGACGTTGTTCAAATGGACGAACAAGGAATTTCCAATTTTCTGAGAGATCTGAAAATCAAATAAAAAAGCACAAATCTCAATAGTAAAAAAATTGGGATTTGAAATTTTAAACAAAGGAATTTAATTAATTATGAGAATTTTCAAATTTGGGGGAGCATCAGTAAAAGATGCTGAAGGTATTAAAAACGTATTTAGTGTATTAGAAAAAGTAGGTCATGAAGACACGCTTTTGGTGATTTCCGCCATGGGAAAGACCACTAATGCTTTAGAATTAGTAATCAAGAATTACTTCGAGAAGTCGAATGAATTGCATTCCTCATTACAAGAAGTCAAGAAGTACCACTACCAAATTTTGATGGATTTATTTGAAGACGAAGAACACGATGTGTATTTCGCTGTAAATAGTCATTTCGCCGATTTAGAATATTTTATCAGAAGCAGCAAATCGCCTAATTACAACTATGTTTATGACCAAGTTGTGAGTTATGGGGAGATTCTTTCCACTACGATTGTCAGTCATTATTTCAATCAAGCCGGTTTAAAAAACAATTGGATTGATGTTAGAAATTTTATCAAAACAGACAATACTTACCGTGATGCGAATGTTGATTGGGAAAAAACCCAACAATTAATTTCAAAAGGCGTAAAGAAAAAAGCATTAAATATAACTCAAGGATTTTTAGGATCGGATGAGAATAATTTTACCACAACTTTAGGTCGTGAGGGTTCCGATTATACCGCCGCGATTTTTGCCTATTGCTTAAATGCAGAAAGCGTAACCATTTGGAAAGATGTTCCGGGTGTGATGAATGCCGATCCGAGATATTTTGAAAATGCGATTTTGTTAAACCAAATTTCTTATCGCGAAGCCATAGAGTTAGCGTTTTACGGCGCAACAGTAATTCACCCAAAAACGTTACAACCGTTACAGAAAAAAGAAATTCCGTTGCATGTAAAATCATTTATCAATCCGCTATTGCCGGGAACCAGCGTTTCCAAAGGAAAAGATTTAGAGCCGCATACACCATGTTATATCGTTAAAAGAGACCAATTGTTGATTTCGTTATCCTCTATCGATTTCTCTTTTATTATGGAAGAAAACATCAGCGAAATTTTTGCCTTGTTCCACCAATACAAAATGAAAGTGAGTTTGATTCAGAACTCGGCCATTAGTTTTTCAGTAAGTATCGAAGATAAATTTGGCAATTTCAACGAGTTGAAAGCCATTTTGTCTAAAAAATTTAAAGTAGCTTACAACGAAAACGTGTCTTTATATACCATTCGTCACTTCAATAAAGAAGCCGCCGAAATGGTGGAGAAAGGCAAAACGGTATTGTTAAAACAGATTTCGAGAGAAACCATGCAAGTGGTGACGAAAGAGTAAACATAAAATGAGCAAACATAAAAACCGCGAATGCCGAAAATATAGTGTGTTCGCGGTTTTTTATATTAAATCGACTATTTTTACGTTATAAATGATATGTTTAAAAAACGGCTACTATTGTTGGTGTTATTTGGTTTTTCCGGTCTTTCGGCTCAGGAAATCAAATCGTTGTACCAAACCAAAAAAGTTGCCGTTTCCCAAGATACTATTGCTATTGAAAAAGTAAGCATCAGCCCAAGTTTCTTCAAATTACTGACACGCGAAGGCAAAGAAATCGATACGACATTCTACAAAGTCGAATTTAAAACCGGGAAATTATTCTTCAAAAATGGATTTACTTCCGCAGACAGTTTGACCATTCGCTATTTCAAATATCCTGAACATTTAACAAAGACTTACAGCATTTACGACCAAGACAAAGTGGTTCCGAATGAAGCCGGAAATCTTTTTCAGGTCAATCGTTCGGTCAAAAAATTTGTTCCGTTTGACGGACTAAATACTTCCGGAAGTATTACGCGTGGCGTTACGATTGGGAATAATCAAAATGCTTCCGTCACGTCCAATCTCGATTTACAAATCACAGGAAAAATT
>NZ_DLGY01000006.1:0-45211 GCF_002482945.1 Flavobacterium sp. UBA7682 | reverse complement strand
GACTTTTACATTTACAGGTACACCAAATGCAACGGTTACTTATAATATCAATGGTGGTGCGAGTCAAACTATCGTTTTAAACGGTGCCGGGACAGCAACTTTAACCGGAACTTAGACCGCAAATACGACAATCAATATTGTTAGTGTGGCGAGTTCAGGTACACCAAGTTGTGTCAATCCACAAACTAGTAGTGTAACATTAACTGTTTTGCCATTGCCAACAGTGAGCGTTTCGGTAAGTCCGACGACATTGTGTTCAGGAAGTACAGCAACTTTTACATTTACAGGTACGTCAAATGCGACGGTTACTTACAACATCAATGGTGGTGCGAATCAAACTATCGTTTTAAACGGTGCCGGGACAGCAACACTAACCGGAACCTACACTGCGAATACGACAGTAAACATTGTTAGTGCGGCGAGTGCAGGCACACCAAGTTGTGTCAATCCACAAACGAGCAGTGTTACATTAACTGTTTTGCCATTGCCAACAGTGAGTGTTTCGGTAAGTCCGACGACATTGTGTTCGGGAGATTCGGCTACTTTCACTTTTACCGGAACACCAAATGCAACGGTTACTTATAACATTAATGGTGGTGCGACTCAAACCATCGTTTTAAACGGAACAGGCACAGCCACTTTAACCGGAACTTATACCGCTAATACAACTGTAAATATTGTAAGTGTGGCGAGTTCGGGTACGCCTAGTTGTGTAAATCCACAAACGAGCAGTGGTGCTTTAACCATTTTGCCATTACCAACGGTAAGTGTTTCGGTGAGTCCGACGACCTTGTGTTCAGGAAGTACAGCGACTTTTACATTTACCGGTACACCAAATGCAACGATTACTTATAATATCAATGGCGGTGCGAGTCAAACTATCGTTTTAAACGGAACAGGTACAGCCACTTTAACCGGAACCTACACTGCGAATACGACAGTAAACATTATTAGTGTGGCGAGTTCAGGTACGCCAAGTTGTGTGAATCCACAAACAAGTAGCATCACTTTAACCATTCAGCCATTACCAACAGCAAGTGTTTCGGTGAGTCCGACTCCAATATGTTCAGGCGATTCCGCCACTTTTACATTTACCGGAACGCCAAATGCGACGGTTACTTACAACATCAATGGCGGTGCGAATCAAACCATCGTTTTAAACGGAACAGGCACAGCCACTTTAACCGGAACTTACACCGCGAACACCACAGTAAATATTGTAAGTGTGGCAAGTTCAGGCACGCCGAGTTGTGTCAATTCGCAAACGAGTAGCGTTACTTTAACCATTCAACCATTGCCAACAGCAAGTGTTTCGGTAAGTCCGACGACATTGTGTTCGGGAGATTCGGCTACTTTCACTTTTACCGGAACACCAAATGCAACGGTTACTTATAACATCAATGGTGGTGCAAATCAAACCATCGTTTTAAACGGAACAGGCACAGCCACTTTAACCGGAACTTACACTGCGAATACAACTGTAAATATTGTCAGTGTGGCTAGTTCAGGTACGCCAAGTTGTGTCAATCCGCAAACCAGTAGTGTTACTTTAACCATTCAGCCATTGCCAACGGTTAGTGTTTCGGTTAGTCCAACGACATTGTGTTCAGGCGATTCCGCAACTTTTACATTTACCGGTACACCAAATGCGACAGTTACTTATAATATCAATGGCGGTGCGAATCAAACTATCATTTTAAACGGAACAGGCACAGCAACCTTAACCGGAACTTACACCGCGAATACCACAGTAAACATTGTAAGCGTGGCAAGTTCAGGAACACCAAGTTGTGTCAATCCACAAGCGAGCAGTGTTACTTTAACCATTCAGCCATTACCAATAGTGAGCGTTTCGGTAAGTCCGACGACATTGTGTTCAGGCGATTCCGCTACTTTTACATTTACCGGAACACCAAATGCGACAGTTACTTATAATATCAATGGTGGTGCGAATCAAACAATCACCTTAAACGGAACAGGCACAGCAACATTAACCGGAACTTATACCGCTAATACAACTGTAAACATTGTCAGTGTGGCTAGTTCAGGTACACCAAGTTGTGTCAATCCACAAACGAGCAGTGTTACATTAACTGTTTTGCCATTGCCAACAGTGAGTGTTTCGGTGAGTCCGACGACATTGTGTTCGGGAGATTCGGCTACTTTTACATTTACCGGTACACCAAATGCTACGGTTACTTATAATATCAATGGCGGTGCGAATCAAACCATCGTTTTAAACGGAACAGGTACAGCCACTTTAACCGGAACTTATACCGCTAATACAACTGTAAATATTGTAAGTGTGGCGAGTTCAGGTACGCCTAGTTGTGTAAATCCACAAACGAGTAGTACAACGCTAACAGTGGTTGAACCTCCAATAGTCGGTGCAAATGCAAGTACAACAATTTGTATTTTAAATCCATCATTTGATTTATTCCCATTATTAGGGCCGACGGCTCAATTGGGTGGAACTTGGTCACCGGCATTGGCTAGTGGAACCGGAGTGTTTAATCCTACAGTCGATCCCGCCGGAACTTATACTTATACCATTTTAGGAACAACTCCTTGTCCGCCTGCATCAGCTTCTGTAGAAGTAATTGTTAATCCGATTCCGGATGCAGGAAGCGATGGAACTTTGACTATTTGTTCGAATCAAAATTCAGTTGATTTATTTGCCTCTTTGTTAGGAACGCCTCAGTTGGGAGGAACTTGGTCGCCTGCTTTAGCCAGCGGAACCGGAATTTTTAATCCGGCAGTTGATGCTTCAGGCGTTTACACTTATACAATCACTGGTGTTGCTCCTTGTGTGGATGATATAGCAACAGTAAGCGTAACTGTAACTCCCGGACCGGAAGCAGGAAGTAACAACTCCATTACGCTTTGTGTCAATAGTTCGGTTCAAGATTTAGCTTTGTTATTAGGTCCTAATTCACAACCCGGCGGAGTTTGGTCTCCGGCTATGGCAAGTGGAACCGGTGTCTTTAATCCGGCAGTTGATCCGCAAGGCGATTATACTTATACACTTACAGGAACCCAACCTTGTGATAATGATTTTGCAGTGATTACAGTAACCGTAAATCCGGTTCCGGATGCAGGAAATGACAATTTGGTTGCTGTATGTTCCAATGGTACAGCTCAAGATTTATTCCTATTATTAGGTGTCAATGCACAAGCAGGCGGAACTTGGTCTCCGGCTTTAGCTAGCGGAACAGGAGTTTTCAATCCGACTATTGATGTGGCCGGAACTTATACTTACAGCGTTGGTGGTGGTTTCTGTTCAACGGATACTGCAGATGTAATCGTTACTATAATCCAAGCAGCAAATTCCGGTGGAGTTGGTCAGACTTTGAATGTCTGCGTAACTTCAACTTCAGTAGATTTATTTGCTGGATTAGACGGAACACAAGGAACAGGAACCTGGAATGATGATAATGGAACAGGCGCTATGATAGCCAATGTATTCAATCCTTCAACGGTTGGTGTTGGAACCTATAATTTTACTTATACTGTAGTTGGTACTTCGCCTTGTGCAAATTCAAGTTCTACCGTTACAGTAATTGTAAATCCACAACCCAATGCAGGAACATTTACAGGAATTGTATCGCTATGTCCAAGTGTAGGCGTTTTAGATTTGGCGACTTTATTAACGGGTCAGAATTCTGGTGGTGTATGGACAGACAGTAGTGCACTAGTGGTAACTTCACCAATCACCATTATCAATTTTGCTCCGGGAACTTACAGCTATACTTATTCAGTGACCAACGCTTGTACAACCGATACCGAAGTGGTTCAGTTTACGATTTTAGCCAATCCAATAATTTCCACTGTTAATGTTACGATTTCTCCGGCTTGTTTAGGGTCGAATGCAATTGTGAATCTAAACGGAATGGTGGATGGAACTTATACTTTGAGCTACGATTTATCCGGTGCCAATATTTTGTCCGGACAAACCGCAACAGTTACGATTACTTCAGGAATTGGCAATTTCAGTATCCCAACAGCTTCACTTCCTAATATTGGAACCACTGTAATCATGTTTACTAATATATTGAACACAGTTACGAATTGTTCAACCAGCTTAACCAATGTAGCAACCCAAATCCAAGTGAGACCTTTAGCCGATATTGACAGTGCGAATTTATCTGCAGCCAATGTTTGTTTCGGAAATAGTCTTGTAGTTAATATTGCCAATGCAGTAAACTTACCGGATGGCGTTTACCAATTCAATTACTCTATTCCCAATGCAACGCCTACGACCGGTGTTACCGGAAATGTAACAGTTACCGGTGGAATAGGACAGTTCACTGTTCCGGCATCGATATTTACAGTAGCAGGAAATTACACTTTAACTATTATTGGAATTATTGCCACAACCGGTTGTACCAATGCCAATGAAAATGCAACCGTTAGTTTTGTAATTAATCCAATCCCAAGTTTAACCACCGCATCAGTCACCGTTCAAGACACTTGTGCTAATTTTACCAGCTTAGTTACCATTTCAGGAGCGACTGACTTACCAAATGGCGATTACACCATCACCTATCAATTAACTGGAGCCAATACGGCGTTGAATACTATTACAGTTACATTCACGGGTGGAACAGCAACCTTTTCCATTCCGGCAACCGATTTAATTAATAATGGAAGTACCATATTAACCATTAACCAATTGAATTCTATAGTAACTAACTGTGGTGTCGCGGGGAATGTTGTCAATCCGATTAATTTCAACGTCACCTTAATTGGAACTCCACAAATTATTCAGGATGGCAATCTTTTCTGTCAAGATGATAACCCAACGATTGAGACTTTGACCGCTAATTTGATTGGATTCCCAACCGTAATTTGGTACAATGCTCCAACCGGAGGAACGGCTTACGCCAGTACAGATTTACTGGTTAACGGTACAACCTATTATGCAGCTTTAATCGCGGCCAGTGGTTGTGAAGGAGCCATTAGATTAGAAGTAACTGTAGATACAACCGTATGTGATGACTTATTTATTCCGGATGGTTATTCGCCAAATAATGACGGCATTAACGACACTTTTGAAATTCCGAACTTAGCGCTATTATACCCGAATTTCAAATTGGAAATCTATAACCGTTACGGAAATTTAATCTATACAGGAAATAGAAATACGCCAAATTGGGACGGAACAACAACCGTTAGCGGATTAAATCTTGGAAACAATCTTTTGCCGGTAGGCGTTTATTTCTACATATTGAATTTCAATGACGGAATAAGAGAAGCTATCCAAGGAAGAGTATATCTAAACAGATAAGGAAGATGAGTACAAATAGGAAACATAGTCTTTTAAAATATATTTCAGCGGTACTTATCGTGTTGAGCTCTTCTGCTGTGGTTGCGCAACAAGATCCTCAGTTTACGCATTATATGTATAATATGAGTGTCATTAATCCGGCATATGCGACAGAGAATAAAGATGTCATTAATATGGGTGGAATCTATCGCGCCCAATGGGTTGGTATTGAAGGCGCTCCAACAACTCAATCTTTTTTTGCCCACAAACCTTTATCTAAAAAAGTCGAAATGGGAATTTCTATTGTTCATGACGAAATCGGAGACGTTGTACAAGAGAGTAATATTTTTGCCGATTTCGCTTATGTATTATCGCTATCCGAAAAAACAAGATTGTCATTTGGGGTAAAAGCCGGAGTAACGCTTTTTAGTGCCAATTTTAACGGTTTTCAATACACCGATCCGGTGCTCGATCCGGCATTTCAGAATAACATCAGCGAAACATTTCCAAATATTGGCGCCGGAACTTATTTGTTTGGCGACAACTATTATCTCGGACTGTCTGCTCCAAACTTGATGACATCAAGGCATTTAGAAACCAATAACGGATTGGTAGGTAGTGGTGTTGAGTCCATCCATTTCTTTATGACCGGTGGTTATGTGTTTACGTTTAACGGCAACGATAATTTCAAATTGAAACCGGCTTTCATGGCGAAAGGCGTAGAAGGCGCACCGGTTTCAATAGATTTAACGACTAATGTTTTAATCAACAACCGATTCGAAGCCGGAGTAGGTTATCGAGTGGATGATTCTGTTAGCGGTTTGGTAGGTTTTTATGTTACACCAACCTTAAGAATTGGCTATTCTTATGATTATACACTTTCCAATTTGAGAAGTTTTAACTCAGGTTCACATGAAGTGTTTGTTTTGTTCGATCTTGATTTGGGCCGACTTTCGAAAAAAGGGTATGATAAATCACCAAGATTCTTTTAAAATGGATATGATGAAAAAAATCTTCTACATACTTTTTATTTTTTGCAGTATCACCACTCTTTTTGCCCAAAAAAAAGTTAGTGTCAAACAAGCCCATTCTTTGTTTGACAGAAAATCCTATGTCAAAGCCGCAGAGGCTTATGAGCAATGTGAACAGTCACAAAAAGTGTTACAGAATTTAGGCGATTGCTACTATTTCAATTTCCAAATGAATAATGCTGTTCGCGCCTATGGACAGTTGTTCTTTACTTACAAAGACAGTGTAAAAAAAGAAGTTTATTTCCGTTATGCCAATGCTTTAAAAGGCACCAAAGATTTTGATAAAGGCGATGTTATCATGTCGGAATATTTAGGTTTCGACCAAAATACGCCTAAGTTCATGAAGAATGTGACGCGAAATACACCACACAGTTTCAAACTCGAAATGATGTCGAAGAACAAAACCAATGGTGATTTCGGAATTGCGTTTTATGGAGATAAAGTAACTTTTGCCTCGCTAAGAAATGCCGATGAAAAAGCCTATGGTTGGAATGACAGACCTTATCTCGATTTGTTCATGGCTTCTGTAAATGATAAAGGACAATTGGTCAAAGTGGAACCATTTCCGGAAAGTATCAATACCAAAAAACATGAAAGTAATGCAACATTCAGTGCCGATGGTAAAATCATGTATTTCAACAGAACCGGTGACAAACAAGTAGAAATAAACAACGAAAGAGTAGCCACGGTAAAAATTTATAAAGCAGAATATGTTGGTGACAAATGGACCAATGTCAAAATGTGTTCGTTTTCAAGCGATGAATATTCAGTGGAACATCCATTTTTAACGAAAGACGGAAAGAAACTCTACTTTGCCAGCGATATGAAAGGAACGATTGGTTCGATGGATCTTTTTGTAGTTGATATTTTGCAAGACGGTACTTTTAGTCAGCCGAGAAATTTAGGCGAAACCATCAATACCATTCACCGCGAACAATTTCCTTTTCTAACCGAAGATGGAACCTTGTATTTTGCGTCCGATGGTCATCAAGGCAACGGAAATCTGGATATTTTTATGAGTTATAAATTGGACGAAACAGAATTCGACAAACCGTTAAATCTAGGCTCAACAATCAACAGCGAAATGGACGATTTCAATTTCATATTGGATGAAGCTAATGATAAAGGTTATTTTGCTTCTAATCGGACCGGAGATGACAATTTATACACTTTCGTGCGTGAAGATAATAAACTGCAATATTTAGTCGAAGGTGAAGTGCGTGATATGAAATCATCGGAGCTTTTGCCTGGTGCAACAGTGAAATTGTATAACGAAAAAGGCGAATTGCTCGAAGAAGTTTTAGTGGGTAAAGATGGCGATTTTACATTCAATACGGAGCCGAATACGAAATACAAAATCATGGCTTTTAAAGATTTCTATATTCCGGCGGAAGCCGAATTTGATACGAGCGTGAAAGGCAAAGTTTATATCGATTTACAAATGAAAGTCGAGTCCTATTACGATGCAGAAGACATCATCAACAAAAAAGAAGACGGAACGGTTTTAATCGAACTAGAGAATATTTACTTCGACTTAGACAAATGGAATATCAAACCACAAGCCGCACAAGTCTTAGATGTCTTGGTTGGTTTATTGAAAAAATACCCATACATGGAAATTCAAATCGGTTCTCATACCGATACCAGAGCTTCTGAGATGTATAATTTGAGATTGTCAAATAGAAGAGCGGCTTCGGCTTTAGAATATTTGGTGCAAAACGGAATAGACAGAAAACGTATGAAATCTGTAGGTTATGGTGAAAGCAAACCATTGATCATTTGTCCGAAAAACGATTGTACCGAAAGTGAACATGCCACCAATCGTAGATGTACATTTATGATTCTGAAATAAGTTAGTTGTTGAATGTTGTTATAAATTGGATTTTTTGAACTCAGATGCATGCTTTACCAAGCGTGCATTTGTTTTTTAGCTATAACGTAACTTTAGATTAACATAAATATTCAGAATGAATTCGGTTGTAATCGCTATTTTTGTTGTTCAATAGTTAACTCCAATGAAAAAAATATTTTCCTTATTTTCCTTAGTGATTTTTTCTAATCTTTCGGCACAGGAAAGACCAAAACTAGTAGTCGGCATAGTGATTGACCAAATGAAAATGGAATACCTATACCGTTTTCAAAGCGATTTTACCGAAAATGGTTTTAAGCGATTGATGAAAGATGGTTATACTTTTCACAATATGCATTACAATTATATGCCAACTTATACCGCGCCCGGACATGCGTCTATTTATACCGGAACAACTCCGGCTATGCACGGAATCGTCAGTAACGAATGGTTTCACCGAACTTTAAAAAAAGAGGTGTATTGCACAGACGATGAAAGTGTGACTACTTTGGTTCCGGGAACAGAGAAAGAAGGTAAAATGTCGCCTAAAAACCTTCAAGCAACGACTATCACTGATGAGTTGAAACTAGCCACCAACTTCAAAGGAAAAGTCATTGGAATGAGCATCAAAGACCGAGGCGCCATTCTTCCGGCCGGACATTTTGCGGATTGGGCTTTTTGGTATACTAAAACAGGTGAGTTTATCTCAAGTTCTTTTTATGGAAATGCTTTACCCAAATGGGTGGATGACTTCAATAAGGAGAAGCAATATTTACCTTATATGAATAGTGGTTGGCCTTTGCTAAAACCTATCGAAACGTATAATGAGAGTTTAACGGACGACAACAATTATGAAGGCAAGTTGTATAAAAAGGCTCCGGTTTTTCCATACAATTTAAAAGAAATGTATGAAAGTAACGATGCCGGAGTATTAAGAGTTACACCATTTGGAAATGATGTTTTAGCCAATTTGGCTAAAAGAGCCATCGAAAAAGAAGCATTGGGTAAAGATGATATCACCGATTTTTTAGCGGTTAGTTTTTCCTCAACCGATTATATCGGACATACTTTTGGTCCGCGCTCGATTGAAATCCAAGATACTTATTTGCGCCTTGATTTAACGATAGCTGATTTTTTAAATTATTTAGATAAAACTGTTGGTAAAGGAAATTATTTGATTTTTATGACTGCCGATCATGCTTGCTCCGAAAACCCAACGCACTTAAAAGACCACAAATATAATGTAGACAACATCAGTTATAAAGACGTTTCGAAAGATTTAGTAGCGTTTTCAGAACAAACTTTTGGGACTAATTTATTGTTGAAGTATGACAGTTATAATGTTCATTTCGACAAAGAAATAATCAAAACAAAAGGGTTGGATTTAGTAAAAGTAAAACAAAGTTTCAAAGACTTTTTATACACTAAAAATTATGTAAAAAGAGTGTACACCGAAGAAGAAATACTGACATCTTCAAGTTCCGACCAGTTGTTAAGCTTTGTTCAAAAAGGCTATGATCCAACTCAAAACGGCGATTTGTATTTTGTCTATAAACCCGGATTTATTGAGTATTCAGCTACTGGTGCAACACACGGCTCTCCTTATACTTATGATACTAATGTGCCTTTATTATTTTATGGTTGGAACATCAAAAAAGGCGAAACCCACGATAAAAAAGAAATCACACAAATCGCTCCAACATTGGCACAAAAATTAAAAATCACGTTGCCTAACGCAACAGATAGTGAGGTTTTGGAAGAGATTTTAGAAAACTAATAAAAAAGACTGCTTAAGCAGTCTTTTTATGTTTTTGGTTGGAATATATTTTTTATTTATAAAAGTTTTGACAATTGATTTTGTTTATTTCTTCGGAGCTAATTCTCTTAGTGATTCTGGTCCATACATCACTAATGTTCCAATTACAAAAGCAAAAATCAAGACAACATAAAGCACTATACCAATAAGAACAAAGAAAACTACTTTCACTATAACATCGCCAATACTTTTCTCCGGAAAAAAATCTTTATAAAACCAAACCATAATTACTGGTATAGAAAGCATTGAAAGAGATGTAATGGTTATAAACAAACCAACATTTCCATCTTTTAAAAAGAATAAAATAGGATAGAGCAGAAGTATGGTGAACAATAGATAAAAACACTGAATATAAGAATTCATGATAATGTGTTCATAAAAATTAGTCTTCCATTTTCTAAACAATAAATAAGTTATTATAGATATAAAAGGTATAGAAAGTAACATTAATAATGAATTGTAGCTCGACAAGAATGTCATCATATTGTTTGCAGTACTTTCAGGGATATCTAAACTAGCATAGTACGCTTTCATGATTTTTTCCATTTTTAAAAACTTAAATGAAATAAATGTAGAAATACCACTTAATACAAAAGTTAACATTATCGGTTTATAATGATTCACTCGGCTACCGTCAATAAATTCTTTGGCAGTTTTACCTGGATTTTTTAGAATTTTTTTTATTGAATAAAAAAAACCTTTGTTGGTATGCAATAAAAGATATTGCAATTCGTCAATCAAATATTTTCTATCAATTCGCTTGAATTTTTTTTGACCGCAATTGCCGCAAAAGTTCACAGTTATTGCAGTGCCACAGTTCTGACAGGTGTTTTCCATTTTTGATTAGTTTTTTAGCCAACCAAAACTACAAAAAATACCACAAAATTTTTACGGAGTTTTAAAAATTTTCTGTCAGAAGAATTAAGGTGTGCTTTTTCCGTATTTCATTGGAGCTACTTCAGGTTGTTTCCCATCTACAAGCGTTACAACAAACAAATTGTCAAATTGACTTTCGCTAATACTTACGTTAAAAGTATTGTTGGTAAGCACTTTTAAAATTTCGGGAACCGTATTCGAATGCCCAACAATGACAATTGTCTTTCCACGATGGGAAGCCATTAGTTCAGTAACAAAATCTTGATAAGGTTTATCAGCCGGATATTCCGTGATGGTAATTCTCTTTTCGGTGGCCAATGGTGTTACCGTTTGTTTTGTTCGATTATATGGTGTAGAATAAATAGCATCTACAGATACATTGTTCAATGTTTTTTTAAGTTCCTCGGCTCTTAACAGACCATCGGCACTAAGATTGGTGTCTTTGCTATTATCCGCCTTTTCAGCATGTCGTAAAACGATGAACGCTGTTGAGTTTTGGGAATAGGAAGCTAAAGAAAATAGTAAAATTATAACTAAGCCAAAATTTTTCATAGTAGTTTACCTTTAGGTTATAGTCAAAGATAAATCTTTTTAGGAAATTCAATAGCGAGATTAAGCAATGTTCATCCATAAAAAAATCCCGACGTATCGGCATTCTGTTTTTTATACTTCAACCAAAATCTGGTTCTGTAATAAATCTTCAAAAGATTCTCTCTCTCTTATCAAATGACCTTTGCCGTTTTTCCACAATACTTCTGCAGGTTTGAAACGCGAGTTATAGTTGGAAGCCATCGAGAAACAATACGCTCCGGCATTTCTAAAACACAAAGTATCGCCTTCATGAATTTCAGTAATTCTGCGGTTGCTGGCAAAAGTATCCGTTTCACAAATGTAACCAACAACAGTGTAGAAACGCTCTTTTCCTTTTGGATTAGAAATGTTTTCAATAGTATGTTGTGAACCGTAAAACATCGGGCGAATCAAGTGGTTAAAGCCACTGTCAATTCCGGCGAAAACGGTAGAAGTGGTTTGTTTGATGACATTGACTTTAGCCAAAAAATAGCCGGCTTCACTGACCAAGAATTTTCCCGGTTCGAAAGCCAAAGTCAATTCGCGACCGTATTCTTTTTCAAAAGCCAAAAAGCGTTTGGTTAATTTTTTGCCTAATTCTTCGATGTTGGTTTCGATATCTCCTTTTTTATAAGGTACTTTAAATCCGGAACCGAAATCCAAGAAATCTAAATCTTTAAATTGTTTGGCAGCATCAAATAAAATTTCGGCAGCGTACAAGAATACTTCGATATCCAAAATATCAGATCCTGTATGCATGTGGATTCCGTTAATGTGCATTTTAGTGTTTTCTACGATGCGTAAAATATGCGGAATTTGATAAATAGAAATTCCGAATTTACTATCGATATGACCCACGGAAATATTCTCGTTTCCACCAGCCATTACGTGCGGATTGATACGAATACAAACCGGAACTTTCGGATGTTTTGTGCCAAAATGTTCCAATACGGAAAGATTGTCAATATTGATTTGAACGCCGAGTGCCGCTACTTCTTCGATTTCTTCGAAAGAAACGCCGTTGGGTGTAAAGATGATTTTGTCCGGTGTAAATCCGGCATGCAAGCCCAATTGTACTTCCTGAATAGAAACGGTGTCAAGACCTGAGCCCAAGTTCTTCAGTAGCTTCAGAATAGAAATGTTTGACAAGGCTTTCATCGCGTAGTTGATGCGAAGCTTCTCCACCTTGGCAAAAGCATTGGTTAAACGATTGTACTGAAACTCAATTTTTTCAGCATCATACACATAAAGTGGATTCCCGAATTCACGGGCCAATTGTTCTAATTCTGTCGGTTGCATAATTGTTATTTAATTTAGCTGCAAAGCTAAGTCGCAACACTCGCAATTCCAAAGGAAAAAATAGCAGAATTCATGCTTTTTGAAAGCTATTGTACCAATTTAAGTCTAAAACCATCAGCAATAGACTGGTCTATAACAAATTCATTATCAGTTACTGAGAAGCAGCCCATCTCTATTCCGTCTATTTTGATGATTTCTCCACAAGGAAATTCGGGATTATCAACAATTAGATAATTGTAAACACCGGTTTCGAATACATCCCATTTGTCAGGATCGGTGTTGTTATTAACTACAGTCACTGTCTGCGTCGTTGGATTAAAGTTCCAAGTGATTAATCCGGGAGCAAAATTATTGTCGATTCCGGCAAAAGTGCCGCTTACATTGGTAAGTTTCCATTGCCCTTGAACGGCATCGGAATTTGGGTTGGAATCATTACTGCAACTTGGGAGTAAAACCAGCAATAAGATGGTTAGGGATAAGATTGATTTCATGTCTTTTGATTTAAAACTTAGATGCTTTAACTCAAAAACGGTTGCGTGGCTGAGGAAAAAAAATGCAGATCAAGAAATATACTAAATTGGTATACATTTCTTTTAGGTTTGATTGTAATTAATTACTTTTGTGGCACATTTAGCTGAATTCATTTTTCAGCACTTCACAAACTAACTATTTATTATGAACATACACGAATATCAAGGGAAAGAAATTTTAGCCAGTTACGGCGTTCGCATTCAACGTGGAATTGTGGCTAATAATCCTGTAGAAGCGGTTGCGGCGGCAAAACAATTAACTGCTGAAACCGGAACAGGTTGGCATGTAATCAAAGCTCAAATTCACGCTGGTGGAAGAGGAAAAGGTGGCGGAGTGAAATTGGCCAAAAACTTGCAACAAGTGGAAGAAATTGCAGAACAAATCATCGGGATGCAATTGATTACACCGCAAACACCACCGGAAGGTAAAAAAGTGCACAAAGTTTTAATCGCTGAAGATGTTTATTATCCTGGCGAAAGCGAAACTTCGGAGTTTTATATGTCGGTTTTGTTAAACAGAGCTAAAGGAAGAAATATGATTATGTATTCTACTGAAGGTGGAATGGATATTGAAGAAGTGGCAGAACACACACCACATTTAATCTTTACTGAAGAAATTGATCCGGCTGTTGGTTTACAAGGTTTCCAAGCGAGAAGAATTGCCTTCAACTTAGGTCTTTCAGGAAATGCTTTCAAAGAAATGGTGAAGTTCGTTGATTCTTTATACAATGCTTACATTGGTTGCGACGCTTCAATGTTTGAAATCAATCCGGTGTTAAAAACCTCTGATAACAAAATCATGGCGGTTGATGCCAAAGTAAATATCGACGACAACGCTTTGTTCAGACAACCGAAATATGCTGACATGCGAGACATTCGTGAAGAGAATCCAATTGAAGTGGAAGCCAAAGAAGTTGGTTTAAACTACGTTGATCTTGACGGAACTGTTGGCTGTATGGTAAACGGAGCAGGTTTGGCCATGGCTACTATGGACTTGATAAAATATGCAGGTTTTGAACCGGCTAATTTCTTGGACGTAGGTGGAACGGCTGATGCAAAACGTGTGGAAACTGCGTTTAGAATTATCTTAAAAGATCCAAACGTAAAAGCCATTTTGATCAATATTTTCGGTGGAATTGTTCGTTGTGACAGAGTAGCACAAGGAGTTGTAGACGCTTACAAAAACATGGGTGATGCTATTAAAGTGCCTATCATTGTTCGTTTACAAGGTACCAATGCAGAGATTGCAAAAGAATTAATCGATAATTCAGGAATGCCGATTTTATCCGCAGTACAATTCCAAGAAGCAGCGGATCAAGTGAAAGCCGCATTGTCTTAAAAATTCAACACTAGGCTTAGCCGAATCGAGCGAAGCTAAATTGAATATAGAATTAAAAACCTGAGTGAAAGCTCGGGTTTTTTTATTATTTTTCGACCTTAATTTTATCACCAAGCTAATCTGTAAATGAACATCAAGTATTTTTTCACCCAAAGGATTAATCTACTCATTATTTTGATTTCCTCGTTAATGATGGTTGTAGTGCTCAATTTGCCTTTTAAAGCAAAACCTTTTGGAGACATTACTTTTCATGAAGAAGCTAAGAATTTAGCGTTATATCTCAAAGGGGATGTTGGTTATGAAAAGGTGATGATAACCAAAGCGCCCGGACCGGTTTTTTTCTATACGCCGGCTTATTTGGTCGCGCCTTCCGATGCTACGGACAACCAACTTTGGGTTTACGGCGTGGTGTTTACTTTTATTACCATTACCATCAGTTTGCTTTTGATTTTTAAAATCGGTTCCAGTCTCTTTTCCAAAGAAGTTGGACTACTGAGTGTTTTGCTGTTCTTTATTTTTCCGATTCATTGCTACTATTCTTTAGGGATTTTGGCCGAAGTGCCTGCTTTTTTTTCGCTGACTTTGGCTTTATACGGTTGGTCTAAAATAACTCAGAATGCCGCAAAAGAAACCGGCTGGTTATTACTAACGCTTGGGATATGGTTTTTGATATTGAACAGACCTAATACAATGTTATTACTGATGATAGGGTTTTTGGTGATTGCCTATTCTTTCTTTAAAAACAAGGCATTTTTTAGAATTTATGGAAAGAAATTGGCTTTCGCTTTTGCTTGTATTGGTTTCATGGGATTGGGTACGCTTCAATTGGCCAAGTTAATAACAGGAGAAAAATCAGGCGACAATCAGGAAGGACTTTTGTATTATGTGGCCCATCAAGGCAGATTTCAATTCAGGGAAGAACCAACTGATTTTCGTTTTTGGGAAAGCGATATCCGATCGGACAGTAAAGATTATCAGAATTGGGGAAAAAGTGGTCAAGAGTTAGAAAAGACTATGAATGAGACTCAACGTTCTTCCACCGAAGTTTATAGAGAATTCTTAATCAAAGATGCGCTTGAACATCCTTTCTTGTTTGCCCGACAATTTTTTGTCAAATGTTTTTATGGCCATATGTATTTCATCAATAGTGTAAAGCCGGAGCAATTTCATCTTGGACCAATTCAAGGTGTCATAGGATATTGGTTTATTATTTTACTGATAAACTCCATCAATATCATCATCATTTTAGGCGCAACTCTGTTTTTGTGGAAAGAAAAGAACCGAATTAATTATTGGCTTTTTTGGGGTGTAATTGTAGCACTGTTAATTTTTCACGGATTAACTTATATGGAACCGCGATACATGTTCCCGGCACGCGTGGCTTTGTATATTATGAGTGCTGTCGGTTTGTACCGTATCAATTGGATACAACGAAAAGTCAACTTCATTTCAAAGTTTGTTTTCTTGAAATAAATTATATTTTGTAGTGTTTTTTCAGCTTAATTAATTCAAAAGGCACTTTGAAATAATCACTTAGTTTTATTTTTGAGCCTTTTACATCTCTCCAAGTAGTTAGAAATCTTTCTTGGGTTATTTCATTGATGTCTGTGTTTTTATAGGTTTGAAGGGTTCTGCAAAATAATTCGATATCAAAAAACCATTTAGATTTAAATTCTTTAGCAAAAATAGCTTCAATTATAGTGTTTTTGAAAAACTTAAAACCACATTGGGTATCGTAAACCGGAGTTTTTAATAGCCAATTGCTGACTATGGTTGCGAATATTCTACCTAGTAAATACCTAACAAATCTTCTTTCTACATTACCGCCAAGGTGCTTAATTCTTGAGCCGAATACGATTAGTTTGTTATTGTTTTCGAATACTTGGACTGTTGGTTCAATTTCAAACAATGGTGTGGCCAAATCGGCATCAAGAAAGCCGATGATGTCAAATTTATTTAAAGAGAATAAATGGTTGACGCCATTTCTGACGGTTTCCGCTTTTCCCAAATTTTTGTCATTGTCAAGCACATAGACTTGATTGGGAAATTGTTTTGAAAATTGGTCTAATAATGCTAAAGTACCGTCATTACTACCATCATTTACAAAACAGAAAAAATGATTTGAATGGGATTGAATGTGTTGGGCAAAGTCATCTAAATGAATTCTTTTGGCTTCATTATAACAGGGAACCACAATACCGATTTGAAATGTATTTTCCTTTTCCTCCATTTTTATTTTATGATTTTTCCGAAAGCAATACAAGTTACACCCATCAATTTATTTTTAGTCAAATAGTTTGCGTCAAAACGGCATATAGAAAATATGATTTTATTGAGAATAGGGTGAAGCGGTTTCATTTCTGATTTGACTTTTTTACTGGGAACTAAGTTGGAAATTCTTCTGCTTAACCAAACCAACGGGAATAAGATTCCGTACAGATAATAAGTTGAGGTAATTTTATAGTTGCTTTCCACTAGCACTTTTTTAAGCGATGGAATAGTATATCTTCTATAATGACACAAATATTCATCATGAGCGGACCACAAAGATTTAAAAGCCGGAACAGTGATGAAAAAATAATTTTGGCCTTTGGCATTGGCCTTAATCTCCTCAAGCATTTTTTTGTCGTCTTCTAAGTGTTCTAAAACATCCATCATGACCACTAATGAATTTGAAATCACATCAGGAATCTTGTTTTGCTTGATTAGTCTTGTGCCGGAGGATTTTTGAATCTCTTCTTCGGTGTATTCAGTATCGATTAAATAGCAATTGTTTATTTTCTGAGGAAAGGCATTTAAAATTTCTTCCGCAAAAAAACCGGTCCCGGAACCAACGTCGATGATGTCATATTTAATGTCAGTTGATAAACTTTCAAAGTAATTGAGTAAAGGAATTTTTTTGCTTTGGTAGTACCAATGCGTATTTTGGTCAACACCGCTCGAAATCTCTTTAATATCCATTTATTCTGATTGATTTATAAACGTTGTAAATATAATATTTTTAGCATAAGATAGTTTTTAGTTGTCAATCATTTTTGAAAACCAATCTTGAAAGTGCTCAATTATCTTTTTGACACGAGTACTTTTTGTATTGCCCCAAAAAAATCGAAGCCTAATGTTGCAAATTCTCGTCCAAAACAGTCAAATACTCATTTAATATATTTCAACCAAAAGGAAATGCTATTTTTGTTTTGAACATTATATAAATGTACGAATGAAGATAGAAAAATACTTTCCTCTATATTTTTTGTTGCTTTTTTCAATGGTGAGTTGGTCACAAAATCAGAAGATAGACAGTTTGGTTTCTCTTTTAAATAAAACCAGAAATGATATTGATAAGGCACAATTACTCAATGCCATTGCCGACCAATACAAAACGAGTGATCCAAAGTTAATGTTGGATTATGCTCAAAAAGCGTATGATTTGGCCCAAAAAATCAACTACGAATTGGCTGAAGGAAATGCGTTATTGAATTTAGGTAATGCGAATATTATCAGTGGAAATTACCCTAAGGCATTGCAACATTTTACGGATGCCCAACATCTTTTTGAAACTTTGGTTGTTAAAAATGATATTGAAAGGCAAAATGGATTGGCGAAAGCATTAGGAAGTATCGGAATTGTTTTTTCGGAACAAAGTAATTATGCCAAAGCGCTACAATATTACTTGAAAGCGGTTAAGATTTATGAGCAAATCAAAGATGAGGAAAAATGTGCCAAATTGTATAACAATATCGGTGTCGTTTATCAATCACAATCAGCCGATTTTAAAGCACTCGAATACTTCATTAAAACCCAAAAAATCCAAGAAAAACTTAAGGATGCCAACATCGGAATCACTTATACTAATATTGGAAACGGTTACCTAAAACAAAATAATTTATCCAAAGCTTTTGATTATTATTCTAAAGCCAAAACAGCTTTGGAGCAGCATCCAAATCCGAGAGCATTGGGCGAATGGTACAATAATGTCGGGTTATATTATAAAGTTACTAAGCAAGCGAACAAAGCCATTGAACACTGGAAATTAGCCATTTCAACTTTTGAAACCATTGAAGATAAATTTGGAATAGGCGATAGCTACCTTCTTTTGGGCCAATTATTTTTGGAACAAAATAAGCTTGAAGAAGCGACGCAAATGGCTGATAAATCATTGGTTTTAGCCAAAGAAATCAAAGTTTTAGAACAAGTAGTGCTTTCAGAAAAATTGTTGAGTGATATTTACCAAAAGCAAAATAATTCCGTTTTGGCGTTACGACATTTTAAATTGTACAGCCAAGCCAAGGACAGTTTGACCAATGAGGAAAATATTCGTAGAAGTGTTGAAGAAGAATTGAATTTTGATTTCGAAAAGCGTGAAGCCATTCAGCAAAAGGAAATCGAAAAAAGAGATTTATTGCTCAAAGAAGAATCTAAGAGAAATACATTACAGCTCTTTTTTGCCGCGATTTTTGGGTTGTTGCTTTTCGGAATGGCTTTTTTAATTTACAATCGAATTCAGCTTAAAAAGAATCTTACGTTGCAAAAGGAACTCGCAGAATATGAACAAAAAGCCTTGCATTTACAAATGAATCCTCATTTTGTGTTCAATTGTTTGGGTTCGATTTCGAGTTTTATAGTGCAAAACGGAACCGACTCGGCCATCAAATATTTGTCCAAATTCTCTAAATTAATGCGCTTGACCTTAGAATATTCTAAAGAAACATTAATTCCGATAGACAAAGAAATTGAGAGTTTACAAAACTATTTAGAGTTGGAACAATTGCGTTTTAATAATAAATTTACGTTTTCTATTTTTAAAAGCGATGCGATTGAAGATGATATGGCTTTGCCGCCATTATTGTTGCAGCCTTTTGTAGAAAATGCGATAATTCATGGGGTAATTCCCAAAAAAGAAAAAGGAAGTATTTCAGTGCGTTTTACCATTGAAAAAGACAGTTTGTTTTGTACGGTGGAAGACAACGGCATTGGCTTTAGTGAGTCGAAAGCTCAAAAAGAGCATTCGGTTGTAGCTCATAAATCGATGGCGTTGGACATCACCAAAAAGCGTTTGGAAATGATAGAATCGACAACCAAGCAAAAAACAGAATTCAAAATCGAAGAAGTTAAAAACAATCCGGAAGAGATTTCGGGAACCAAAGTAACCTTACATCTGCCAATACAATATATTAAATAGTCGAAGGTTATAAAGTCGAAAGTCATAAAGAATATTTGGCATTTGACATTGAGGCATTTGACATTAAGAAAAAAAAATGATTACAGCCATATTAATTGATGACGACACCAATTTAAGAAACGGAATGAAAAGTCTGTTATCACGTTATGCTCCGGAAATTAATATTATTGGCGAAGCTGATAGTGTTGAAAGTGGTACGGCTTTGTTGTTGCAAAATCCGCCGCAAGTATTGTTTTTAGACATTCATTTGGGTGACGGTTCCGGCTTTGATTTGTTAGAAGAAGTGAATAAAAAAGGGAAGTTGAATTCTCAAATTGTTTTTATCACGGCTCATGAACAATACGCTATAAAGGCTTTTCGTTTTAGTGCTTTGGATTTTTTGCTAAAACCGGTTGATCCTGAAGAATTGGAGAAAGTAATCGGGAAACTGAAAAATGTCATTGATAAAAACGACAATGTGGCGCACATCGATTTGTTGTTGGAAAATATCCGAAAGAAAGTTGATAATTTCAAACGCATCGCATTGTCGAACTCAGATGGAATTCATCTTTTTGAGGTAAGCGACATTATTCGTTGCGAAAGCGAAGACAATTATACTAAGTTTTATATCAAAAACAACAAACCGATTTTGATTTCAAAAACCTTGAAAGAATACGAAGAATTGTTAACCGAACATGGGTTTGAAAGGATTCACCAAAGTCATTTAATCAATTTGGCTTATTTGAAATCCTACATCAAGAAAGATGGCGGTTATGTGATTATGGCTGATAACAGCAATCTTCCTATTTCGCAAAGAAAAAAAGACAGATTACAAGAATTATTGAAAATGTTGTAGCGAATTCTAAATCAAAATAGGTCGTTACTCATTTAAGAAGAATTAGTAAAGCAACATCCGTTAAATTTATATTGGCTAATAAATCAATCAAATACGAATACTCTATATTATGAAAAAACTATACTTTTTATTATTCTTAATTTCAGGATTAACGAATGCTCAGATCATTAATTTTCCTGATGCAAATTTCAAAGCTGCCTTATTGAATGCAAGTCCTTCCAATACAACTGCAACCGGTAGTGCCGGAAATGTAGCAGTTGATACGAATGCTGATGGTGAAATTCAGATGGCTGAAGCTTTGGCGATAACAGGATTACAGTTTCAATCTGAAGGGATTAATGATTTTTCTGGGTTAGAAAATTTCACTAATCTTGCCTACTTTGGTAGTTATAGTAACAGTGTGAGTGATTTCCATTTAAACGGATTGACCAATTTGCAAACGATTAGTATCTCAGGTAGCAATAACGCTACTACTGTTTTTTCGTTTTCAAATCTTCCGGCTTTGACGCATTTCAATTTTTATTATTCCAATATCACTTCGTTGACGTTGACAAATCTGGCAAACGTTACTGTTATTGGTGTTTGGGGCGATTCACAGTTGACTGATTTGAATTTGATTGGATTAACTTCTTTAAACAGATTGACTGCTAATGATTGTGCGATAAGTAATTTGGCTATTACGAATTCACCGGCAATTACCGAAATCAATTTGGCGAATAGTAACCTGACATCCATTTCAATCACCAATTACCCATCATTAAGAGTCTTAATTCTTTCAGGAAATAACATTACCGATACTTCAGGATTTACAAACATAAACGCAATAGAAGAAATCAATTTACAAGGAAACCAAATTTCAAATTTAGTTTTACCAACTTCATTGCCATTGCTGAAATATTTATATGTAGGTTCTAATGGTTTTCCAACAATTAATTTGTCAGGTTATCCAAGTCTTAGAGGTTTGGCTGTTAACAATAATACGATTACATCTTTAGACTTGTCTAATGTTCCTTTGTTGCAACAATTGATTATGTCCGATAATCCAATTGCTACAGCCGATTTTTCAAATCTTCCTAACTTGACTTCTTTTGCCGGTGGTTCGACCTTACTTTCAGAAATGGATTTTTCTAACAGTCCGTCTTTAATAAATATAAGTTATTTTAACAATCCCAATTTGACACACATCAATCTAAAAAGTGGCGTAGTGAATAATATTAACTATAACACAAGTACTTATTACAATCTGCCTAATTTAACCTATATCTGTGTAGACGAAGGTGATAATTTTACTTATAGTTTGATCTCAAGCACGCCTACAGTGCCAATCACCAGCTATTGTGATTTTGTTCCCGGTGGAAATTATAATACCATAACCGGCGTATTGACTTTTGATGCTGATAATAACGGTTGTGATAGCAACGATACTTTTCATCCTTTTATGAAAGTTAAAATCAATGATGGATTAGTAATAGGTTCTTCTTTTACGACTACAACAGGTGACTATACATTCTATACTCAAACAGGAACTTTTACTTGGCTTCCTGATTTTGAAAATCCGAGTTGGTTTACTGCAACACCATCCATAGGCGCTATCAATTTCCCGGATAACAACAATAACACCGCTACTCAAAATTTTTGTATAACTGCTAACGGAGTTCATTCAGATGTAGAAATGGTTATTGAGCCTGTTACACCTGCGCGCCCTGGTTTTGATGCTGTCTATAAATTGGTTTATAAAAATAACGGAAACCAAACGGAAACAGTTTATGTTAATTTCAATTTTGATGCTGCCAAACTTCAGCTGGTTTCTACTTCAACTGTTCCTTATTCCTCTGCTGGAGGAAATTTGGCTTGGCAAATCAACAATTTGTTACCGTTTCAAAGCGGAAGTATACTAGTAACGTTACACGTCAATTCGCCAATGGATACACCGGCTGTAAATATTGATGATATTTTAGCCTTCACTTCATTTATTGATGTGTCAATAGATGAGAATTGGGAGGACAATGCATTTGATTACAACCAAATCGTAGTCGGTGCGTTTGATCCAAACGACATTACTTGTTTAGAAGGCGATGTCGTTTCTCCAACAGAAATAGGGAACTATTTGCATTATATGATTCGATTTGAAAATACAGGAACTTTTCAAGCAGAGAACATAGTAGTGAGAACTGAAATAAATCCTGCAGATTTCGATATCAATACACTGCAATTATTAAACGCTTCTCATGCAGTAGATGCCAGAATAAATGGGAATACAGTCGAGTTTGTTTTCCAAAATATCTTATTAGAATCCGGTGGTCATGGTAATGTATTGCTTAAATTGCAGTCTGCTAATTCTTTGCAGCAAGGTGATATGGTAAACAAGCAAGCCAATATCTATTTTGATTATAATTTTCCTGTGGAAACTAATGAGGCGGAAACGGTTTTCCAAGCCTTGAGTAATCCAGATTATGAGATTGATAACTCATTAAATATTTATCCGAATCCTACTTCGGGATTGGTCAATCTTAATGGCGATTTTAACATCAAATCAACTCAATTGTTTGATGTTCAGGGAAGATTGATTCAAACTAATATAGTAAACAATACCACCACAGTAATTGACCTATCATCACAATCCAATGGAATTTATTTTGTGAAAGTGATTACAGAAAAAGGAATAAAAGTTGATAAATTGATTAAGCAATAAATTTTGGGTTAAATTAATTGTGGTAAAGGCGTACGAAAGTGCGCCTTTTTTTGGTTATATATCAATTTTGCAAAATTTATCAAATAATTAACGAAAACGTTGTTGTAATTCTTTTTTATTTCATTTCGAATTCCCTAATTTTGTTAAATTATTAATTTATCAAGATTTATTTCCATTTTATATCATGTCTAAAACAGCTATATTAGAATTTGATGGTAAGAAGTACGAGTTTCCTGTAATTGTAGGAAGTGAAAACGAAGCCGCCATCGATATTGAAAAACTTCGTGCCTTAACCGGTGCTATAACACTAGATCCGGGCTATAAAAACTCAGGCTCTTGTAAAAGTGATATCACTTTCCTCGATGGTGAAGAAGGAATTCTTCGCTACCGTGGTTATGCTATCGAAGATTTAGCAGAGAAAGCCGATTTCCTTGAGGTTTCTTATTTAGTAATTTTTGGAGAACTGCCTACCAAAGCCCAATTGCAACAGTTTGAAAATGATATTAGAAAATATACATTAGTAAACGAAGAAATGAAAAACATCATTGATGGTTTTCCAAAAACAGCTCATCCAATGGGTGTTTTATCTTCACTTACCAGTGCGTTAACAGCATTTAATCCTAAAGTGGTGGATGTTGAAAACGAAAAAGAAATGTATGAAGCAGTATGCAAAACCATGGGTAAATTCTTGGTGATTGCTACTTGGACCTACAGAAAAATGATGGGTTATCCTTTAAACTATTATGACAATACTATAGGTTATGTGGATAATTTTATGCAGTTAATGTTTAAATTACCAACAGGACCTTACAAAGCAAATCCGGTTGTAATTGATGCTTTGGATAAATTATTTATCCTTCACGCTGACCATGAACAAAACTGTTCTACTTCAACCGTTAGAATCGTTGGATCTTCTCATGCCGGTTTGTTTGCTTCAATCTCTGCGGGTGTTTCAGCACTTTGGGGACCATTACATGGTGGTGCAAACCAAGCAGTATTGGAAATGTTGGAAGCCATTCAAAAAGATGGTGGAGATGCTGATAAATATTTGGCAAAAGCTAAAGACAAAGATGATCCATTCCGTTTAATGGGATTTGGTCATAGAGTTTACAAAAACTTTGATCCAAGAGCCAAAATTATAAAAAAGGCTGCTGATGAAGTTTTAAATACCTTAGGTGTTGATGATCCTATTTTAGATATTGCTAAAAAATTAGAAGCCTCTGCTTTAGTAGATGACTATTTTGTATCCAGAAAATTATATCCGAATGTTGATTTCTACTCCGGAATCATCTATCGTGCTTTAGGTATTCCGACAGAAATGTTTACCGTTATGTTTGCCATCGGAAGACTTCCGGGTTGGATAGCCCAATGGAAGGAGATGCGAATCAATAAAGAGCCAATCGGAAGACCGAGACAAGTTTATACGGGTTATCCGTTAAGAGATTTCCAACCAATGGACAAAAGATAAAATAAAATCAGTGGATTTATTTTAAAAAACTCCTTGCGAAAGCAAGGAGTTTTTTGTTTATAAGAATGAAATGATGCTGTTTTGGGTTTTTCATATCCTTTTTTTTATGCTCGTGCAACGACGGCTAATGACCTAAAAATTAACACAATGTAAAGTTATAACTATAATGTAAGAATAATTAATTAGTATTTTTCAAAAAAGTGTATTTTATCGATTAAATATGTATTTTGAAGATTTTTCAAAAACAATAATATAAATTTGGTTTAATAAAATTAAGCAATAAACTATTTCAATGCACAACCTACAATAAAGCAACGAGATGGTTTTTTTTACAAAATAAGTATTGAAGCCAAACTTAAGTAATCCTGAATTAACGAGTTTTTAAATGATTTTTTAATGCCCCAAATTTTTTTAATTATGAAAAAAAAATACTTTTTATTTACAACGTTAGCTCTTTTAGCCGTAGTTATAAAAACTAGCGCACAGACTGATAATACTTTTTCAGGAATAGGATCAGGTGTAAACAACACTGGCGATTTTAACACCGGTTTTGGTAAAGATGCCCTACTTAACAATACTAGTAATAGTAACAATGCATTTGGAGTTAGAGCATTAAGTATTGCAAGTGCGGGTTTTAATAGTGCTTTTGGAAACGAGTCAATGAGGTACAATACTTTTGGAACTTTAAACAGTGCTTTCGGTACCAGAAGTTTAATGTACAACATTACCGGAGCAAGTAATATTGCTATTGGACATAGAAGTATGGAATCGAATACAACCGGTAGTAACAATACGGCTGTCGGATATGCTTCTTTGTTATTCGCCAATGGAAATAATAATATCGCTTTGGGAGTAAATACTCCAAGACATTTGAGAACTGGTAGTTATAATATTTTTATTGGAGCCGAAACAGCGAAAAATTTAATCAGCGGAAACGGAAATGTTTTTTTAGGGAATGTGATTCTTGAATCAGCACCTACTACAGCTAAATTAGCCGGAAACAATACAGATAAAGCCATTATTATTGCGGATGGAGTCGGAAACCAAAGAATTTTTATCAATCAAAACGGACATACCGGAATTGGTTTAGGAAACAATGTAATTCCGGCTAATAGATTAGATGTAAATGGTGGTGTGGTAATCGGTAAAACGTATGTTCCAAATGCATCAACCACAACAAATAACACCACTTTAGCTCCTGCTAGTGGATTGTTGGTAGAGGGAAAAGTTGGGATAGGAAATAAAACGCCTAACAATAAAGTTGAAATTACACATGGTGTAAGCGGTAATTCAGGTCTTCGATTTACAAATCTTACCAGTCAATTCTTGCCGGCAGCTACTCAAGTATCAGATAAGTTTTTAACGGTTAATGCCAATGGTGATGTCGTGCTCCAAAAAATGGCAGGTTTTGCTAATACTACCAATGTTTTATCATCAAATGCGAATTTGATGACTACGAATGTAAACAATATTCCGGCCTCAGCTCCGATTGTTAACTCAATTTCAAACATGATCAATTCCAATAACCAATTGGTTACTATTGTCAATGGTGTAGCGAGTAATCCGGTTAATTTACCAAATCCTCAAGTAATACAAACACTTTCTCAATCAGAAAATACCATAACTTTATCCAATGGTGGTGGCTCAGTAACCATTCCGATTTTTGAAGATACTAATACTGATGCTCAATCTTTAGCTCTGGCAGGTAATGTGCTTTCAATTTCTAACGGAAATAGCGTGACTTTGCCGGCTCAAACACCGCAAACTATTTCACAAACTGGAAATGTAGTAACACTTTCCAATGGAGGAGGTTCATTTACATTACCAACCTTTACCAATACAGACGCTCAATCTTTAACGTTAAGCGGAAATACATTATCAATCTCTAACGGAAACAGTATTACATTGCCTGCCCAAACTTTTCAAACGGTTTCTCAATCAGGAAATACAGTAACGCTTTCTAATGGTGGAGGCTCATTTACATTGCCAACAACCAGCGTAACTGCAGGTAATAATGTAACAGTTACCGGAAATGGTACAACAGCGACACCTTATGTAGTAAGTTCAGCTGATACCAGTCTTTATGCTAATAATGGTGTTATCAATCAAGCTACAACCACAAGCGGTAACAGAGTTGTTGATATGAATAATAGTAATATTTGGTTCAATACTGCCAGTAGTACTTCGAATGGCAAAATTTATTTGGGTTCAACTTCCGTTTATCCAAGTACAACCGGAAACTATAAATTGTTTGTTGAAGGTGGAATTCTAACCGAAAAAGTAAAAGTAGCTTTAAGAAGTTCAGCCAATTGGGCAGATTATGTTTTTGCTAGCGATTACAAATTAATGCCGTTAACAGAAGTAGAAAAATTTGTTAAAACTAACAAACATTTGCCGGGAATTGATTCGGCGGAAGTATTAGCAAAAAATGGTCTTGATGTAGCAGAAATGCAATCTAAACAAATGGAGAAAATAGAAGAACTAACCCTTTACATTATTGACCAAGACAAAAAAATTGAAGCTCAAAGCAAAGCTATAGAAAAAAACAACAAAGAAATTGAAGCGTTGAAAGCTCAAATGCAAGCTATAATTGCCAAAACTAAATAATATGCACAAGATATTTAAAATAGTTTTACTCAGCTGTGTTGTGCTCAATTCAGCTACAGTCTCGGCTCAGCTCGATCAATATCTGGCTGAAGAAGACAGCAGGATTTCTTTGTCACAAAAAACGGAGATCGAAATCCAACGGTTTGTAAATGATAATTTTAAAAACTACAAATTATCAAAAGAAGTTACTGATGATGTGATAAAGCATTTGCGAGAAGAAGAGGAATTCACAGAAGAAGAATTTCAAAAAGCCTTAATTAATACTAAGATTTACGAGCTTAGAAAATTATTCTTTTTTGAAAATCCGGATAAAAAATCCGGTTATATTGCCAAACCACCACCGCCAACGGTAATGCAAACTTGTACCAATGGTGATTTTGAAACCAATACTGCTGGTTATACTTTTTGGTCTGATGCTTATCCACAGCCGGCAACCGGTACAGGATTTTTTCAGTCTTGTTCAATGTCAACAGCGGCAACAGCAACCAATTTGGTGACACCGAGTACCAACAACTTTGGCTCAACTATAACTTTGATTAGCAGTACCAATGCAGGTTATCAGCAATACGATCCAACTTTGGCAGGTTTAGGAATAAATGTGCCTACGTTAAATACTAATGGAGGAACAAAATCCATTAAGTTAAACAATGCTAATGGTTTTGGTTCTTCCGATGTGACTACCATGTCCAGATACTTTCCGGTCATTAATCAATCGACAATTGACTTTAATTTTTCGCTGATAATGGACAATAAACCGGCGCACGGTCAACCTATACAACCATTTTTTAGAGTAAGAGTTTATGATCAATTCAATAATATAGTAGATGAAATTTGTATCATTGCGAATCCGGACAACTGTCTTTTTAATACTTTAGTGGTAAGTAATAACAGAAGGGTTTTATATACCAACTGGATTTGTGCCCGATTGAATGTTCAAGATATTTTAAACCAACCGGGAACAATCGAGTTTACGGTAAGCGATTGTGAGCCTTCAGCACACTTTGGTACTGTTTATATCGATAATATTTGTGGGTTAACTTGTGCTGTTCCTCAATTAGGCGCTTTAAGTACAGATCCAACTAATATCAATTGTCCTGATATGACCGGTAGTACGCCAATACAAGTTTGTGGTACTTATCAACCACCGGTGAATGCGACAGTAAATACTATCTCATTAAATATTTTACAAAACAACGTGGTGATAGGAAGTATGGCGACGCCAACAACATTAACGTCAAGTACTTATTGTTTTAACGTTAATCCAAGTTTGTTTGGCGCCAGTCCATCAGGCGATTTTGAATTCCAAGTCAATGGTACTTTCAATGTCAATTGTCCGGCGGGAACATTTATTTATGATATCTCAGATAACTCGGCTAATGTTGGTCCAGATGTCACTTTTGACAATTGTTGTCAACCAACATTAACTTTAGTATCACCTGCTGATAACCTCAATAACTTGGCTACTGCCACTACTAAAGAAAAGGAAAGATCAGATTGGATTAAAGCCGCTAATATTGTGTCAGTCGGTGACAACGTTTTAGCCAATGGAGTTGTTTATCATGCCGCAAATTATGTTGAATTAAATCCCGGTTTTGAAGCCGTTTTAGGGTCGCAATTTGCCGCTTATCCCGAAGGTTGTACAGCTGATTTTGAGTATAAAGCACAAAATCAAAATGTTTCAACAACCAAATCAGCGGTTGATGATGGTGTGGTTAATTTAATCAAACTGACCAATGGTTTCGCTATTATTCCGAATCCATCAAGTAATACTATTGACATTGTGATGAAAAATGCCCAATTCAACAAGGTAAATGTTACTTCTATAGATGGTAAAACAGTCTTAGAAAGAAATATAGAAATGACCGATAAAACCCAATTAGACGTTAGTAGATATGCTAATGGAGTTTATATCATCAACATAACTTCAGACGATGGACGAATTCATACCGAGAAGTTAATCAAGAATTAATTTTACTGCGAAATACTTATAAACAAAGCTTCTCCTAATCGGGAAGCTTTTTTATATTTGTCAAAAGCCAAAAGCTAATTTATGTTACAACTCAATGTAAAAAACGAAACGTCAAGATTAAGAGCCGTAGTGCTCGGTTCAGCCGTAAACAATGGTCCAACACCAAGCGCCGATGAAGCGTATGATCCTAAATCATTAGAACACATTCTCGCCGGAACTTATCCTATTGAAGCCGACATGATCAAAGAAATGGAAGCCTTTAATCAAGTGTTCCAAAAATACAATGTGCAGGTTTACCGCCCGGAAATGATTGAAAACTACAATCAAATTTTCACTCGTGACATCGGATTTGTCATTGACGACATTTTTATCAAAGCTAATATCTTACCGGATAGAGAAAGAGAACTCGATGCCATTCAATACGTCATTGACCAAATTAATCCGGCTAAAGTAGTTCGTCCACCCGAAGAAGTGCATATCGAAGGTGGCGACGTAATGCTTTGGAACGATTATATTTTTATTGGCACTTACAAAGGTTCCGATTATAAAGATTATATTACTGCTCGTACCAACATTCAAGGTGTAAATTATATCAAGGAATTATTTCCAAACAAAATAGTCAAAGAGTTTGATTTGGTAAAATCTAAGTTGGAAGCTCGCGATAATGCACTACATTTAGACTGTTGTTTTCAACCGGTTGGTAAAAACAAAGGCATCATTTACAAAAGTGGTTTCCGTCAAGAATCGGATTATGTTTTTTTGGTCAAATTATTTGGCAAAGACAACTTGTTCCATATTACGCGTGACGAAATGTACGACATGAATTCCAATGTGTTTTCCATAGATGACAATGTGGTGGTTTCTGAAAAAAACTTCACCAGATTAAACAATTGGCTTCGCGATAACGGATTTATCGTAGAAGAAATACCATACGCAGAGATTGCCAAACAAGAAGGATTGTTGAGGTGTTCGACTTTGCCGTTGATTAGAGATTAGTTTTCTGTTATCGGTTCTCTGTTGTCTGTTAAAATTCTAATAATGAATAGTTACAAAGATTTAGACATTTACAAGATTGCTTTAGATTTGTTCTATCAAGTTCATCCGGTAACTTTACTTTTGCCAAAGTATGAACTTTATGAATTGGGAAGCCAATTAAGAAGATCATCTGATTCTGTGGTTTCTAATATTATTGAAGGTTACGGGCGAAAAAGATATAAAGCAGATTTTATCAGGTTTTTAGTTTTTAGCCATTCAAGTTGTCTGGAAACAAAAGGTCATTTGGAGAAAATACATAATTTATACGAAGGATTAATTCCTGATAATTTAAAATTTATCAATGATTATGATATACTAGGAGCAAAAATTTTTAACTTTATAAAATACGTCGAAGAAAACTGGAAAACCTGATTTTTTTTACTGAAAACAGAGAACCGATAACAGAGAACCGATAACAGAAAACAGAAAACCGACAACATACAACCAAAAAAATGAAACAAACTACCAATTCCATATTAATGATTCGTCCGGTGGCGTTTCGCATGAATGAACAAACGGCGGTAAACAATTATTACCAAAAAGTACTCGATGGACTATCGCCCGAAACCGTAAACGCCAAAGCACAGGCTGAGTTTGATGCTTTTGTAAACAAGTTGCGAAAAGTAGGCGTGAACGTTGTGGTAGTCGAAGATACTTTGGAACCGAATACGCCCGATAGTATTTTTCCAAACAACTGGATTTCATTTCACGAAAACGGTGATGTGGTTTTATATCCGATGTTTGCCGAAAACCGTCGCGCCGAAAGAAGAGAAGATATCCTCGATATTTTGGAAGATGATGGCTTCGAAATCAACGAAATCATGGATTATACCTTGGCCGAAGAAGACAATGTTTTCCTCGAAGGAACCGGAAGTTTGCTTTTAGACCGTGAAAACGGGAAAGCTTATTGTGCTTTATCTCCAAGAGCCGATGAAGAATTGATGATTGAATTTTGTGAAGATTTCGAATTCACACCGGTCATTTTTGAAGCATTCCAAACCGTTAACGGCGAAAGAAAACTAATCTACCATACCAATGTCATGATGACTTTAGGTGATACCTTTGCCGTCATTTGTGCCGATTGTATCGATGACAAAAAAGAACGCAAAATGGTCTTAGACAGCCTTCGTGGTGATGATAAAGAAGTGATTTTAATTACGGAAGACCAAGTCAACAACTTCGCCGGAAACATGCTTGAAGTAAAAGGTAAAAACGATGAACGATTCTTAGTAATGAGCGAGTCAGCTTATAAAAGTTTGACCAAAAAGCAAATTGCACAACTTGAAGCACATGTCGAAATAATTCACTCGAGTTTAGATACTATCGAAGCTTGCGGCGGCGGAAGTGCGCGCTGTATGATGGCGGAAATTTTCCTGCCTAAAGAATAATTCTTAAAAAAGAAAATCAATTAAAAAGCCCAAAATCGTCTAGATTGTGGGCTTTTTTTATTCGTTATTCTTAATTGATTATATTCCTCTGATGATACTCAAAACCGCACTAATAATGTACTGAATTCCAATAGCAACGGTCAAAAAACCAACTATTCTGGAAATGGCCACAATCCCGGAAGCACCAAGATATTTAGCCAAATAATGAGCGCTTCTCAAAATTAAAAAAATCAATAAAGAGACTATGATAATGGAAATGACAGAGGATAAAATTTCCGGTGTAGAATCGTGGTCTTGGTTAAAAGCAATCAACAGCGAAATCGAACCCGGTCCGGCCAGCATTGGCATCGCCAACGGTGTTAACGCAATTGAATTCCTGTTTTGCAAATCTTCTTCTACTTCTTTGCTGATTCCTTTTCGCTTTTTCGGATTGGCATTCAGCAAACCAAATCCGGAGCTGGCAATCAAAATACCGCCCGCAATTCTAAGTGCCGAAATCGTTATCCCAAAAAAGCTCAAAACATATTCGCCAATAAAAAAGGAGATTAATAAAATGATACAAACATTTACGGCGGTTAAAAGCGATACCCGAAAGCGTTCGGTTTTATTGTAATCTTGCGTTAAACCAACAAAGAAAGGGATGGCACCAATGGGGTTCAAAACCGAAAACAAAGCACCCAACAGCACAAAAAAAGTATTCAAAAAGATTTCCATTTTTTCTAATAATTCGAATCGGCAACAAAGATAGGTAAAGAATAAAAGTAAGCGTTAAATTAAAAACATTATTCGTTAAATTTGCGCTATGAAAAACAAGAAAACACTAGTGCTCGGCGCTACGACAAAACCCGAACGATATGCCTTCAAAGCCATCACTATGTTAGTTGAAAAAGGACATTCGGTGTTGGCAATCGGTCAAAATCAAGGAGAAGTAGCCGGAGTTGCCATCAGAACTAAAAATATTCCGTTAAAGAATATTGACACGGTGACTTTATATTTAAATCCGGTGCGCCAACGTGATTATTACAACTATATTATTGAAACCAAACCCAAACGCGTTATCTTCAATCCGGGAACCGAAAATCCTGAGTTTTACCAATTGTTGCAAGGCAATGGCATTAAGGTTGAGGTTGCTTGTACGTTGGTTTTGTTAGCTACAAATCAGTACTAGGAGCGAATGGTTCGGGTTTTATTTGGAATGGTATTTCCCGTTTTTCGTTACAATATCCCGATAAATCGAGATGATTTCCACTACAACCGGGGCTAAAAGGGAAGCCTTTTTAATATCGGGTGTTTTCCGTCGCCGGTTTGCTAATCAAAAGCAATCCGATAAAAGTGATTAAACCATTCACTATAATCAACTCGTTATCTATAGTGTAATTTCCCAATAAGTCCGCAGAATATTTGCTGATAAAAAAGCAAATCGCCGGCGAAATCACACAAACCAAGGGTACGAATTTGTCATGAACCGTTTTTGATTTCACAAATAACCCAAAAGCATACAGCCCTAAAAGAGGTCCGTAGGTGTAAGACGCAATCTTGAAAATCATTTTTACTACCGAAGCGTCGTTTACCGCATTGAATAAGATAATCACCAAAAACATCAGAAATGAAAATCCAATATGAACCCAATGACGCGTTCTAACAATGTTGGGTTTGTTTTGGTTTTCAGCTTTATCCATGCCTAAAAAATCTACGCAAAATGAAGTTGTTAAGGCTGTCAAAGCACTATCGGTTGTGGCAAAAGTCGCTGCAGTCAATCCCAATAAAAATACTACTGCCGGAATTACGCCCAGATGATTTAAGGCAATTTCAGGGAATAAAAAGTCGGTTCGTGCTACGCCATCAACCATCGGAACTGCGATACCGTTTTTTTCTGCATACATATAAAGGAGTGCACCAACACTCAAAAAGAAAATATTAATCAGCACAAATATTCCGGTGAAAGTGAACATGTTTTTTTGTGCTTCGCCTATGTTTTTACAACTTAAATTCTTTTGCATCAAATCCTGATCAAGACCAACCATGGCAATGGTTACAAATATGCCGCCAAGCACTTGTTTCCAAAAATAATTACCTTTCAAATAATCTTCGAAGAAGAAAATTTTAGAATAGTTACTTTCTTTAACCGTTTCAAAAGCTTGAAAAAAGGATAAATCCAAACTATTGCAAATGAAAATAATGGTCAGAAATACTGATGAAACTAAGAAGAAAGTTTGCAAAGTATCAGTAATAATAATCGTTTTCAAACCGCCACGATACGTGTACGCGAAAATCAATCCGAGTGAAATTAAAACCGTTAAAGCAAAAGGAATATTGAAAGCATCAAACACATAGCGTTGCAATACAATCACCACCAAATACAATCGGAAAGCCGAGCCAATCGTTCGGCTGATTAAGAAAATAGAAGCCGCGGTTTTATAACTTATTGTGCCCAATCGTTGTTCAATATAACTATAAATCGAAGTTAGATTCATACGGTAATACAGCGGTAACAATACTTTGGCAATGATTAAAAACCCAATGGCGTTTCCCAAAACAAATTGGAAATATTTAAACTGCAAATCGGGATTGCCCACTTCGCCCGGAACCGAAATAAAAGTCACACCCGAAAGCGCAGTGCCAATCATTCCAAAGGCCACCAAATACCATTTCGAGTTTTTATTGGCTTTAAAAAAAGTGTCATTATCACTTCCTTTTTTGCTTACAATATTGGAAATCAAAATCAGTAACCCGAAGTAAATGACGATGATAATTAAGATGGTCGTTGGTGACATAAGTTGGATTTTATAGTAAGCCAAAATACTAAAAAATGTCAATGAGTTGATTTGGTTATTGGGTTATTTGTAAAGAATAAATGTTGATAACAATTATCTGACGAACAATCTAAAATTCTAATAATCTATCTCGAACGTTCAGGACTATTTTGTTACTTTTGCCCCATGGAATTTTCATCAAAACTTTTAGAAAAAGCAGTCAACGAAATAGCGCAATTACCAGGAATAGGAAAGCGAACGGCCTTGCGATTGGTGTTGCATTTACTGAAACAGCCTGTAGAACAAACCCGGTTTTTGTCTCAAGCGTTAACAACCATGCGTGAGGAAATTAAGTTTTGTAAAACTTGTCACAATATTTCAGATGTAGAAGTATGTGAAATTTGTAATAATCCAGCAAGAAATCACAAAATTATCTGTGTGGTGGAAGATGTACGCGATGTAATGGCAATTGAAAACACCAATCAATTCAAAGGGATTTACCATGTTTTGGGTGGCAAGATTTCGCCTATTGATGGCATTGGTCCAAGTCAGTTGAACATTAATTCATTAGTGGAAAAAGTAAAATTGGGACAAACGGAAGAATTGATCTTTGCCTTAAGTTCAACGATGGAAGGTGATACAACTAATTTTTATATATTCAAACAAATCAAAGATTTAGAGATAAAGACATCTACCATCGCCAGAGGAATTGCGGTAGGAGATGAATTGGAATATGCTGATGAGGTGACTTTAGGAAGAAGTATTTTGAATAGGGTTCCTTTTGAAAATTCTTTGAAAAATTTATAAAAAAATAATAGCATACTACATTTTTGTATTTAGATTTGAAAAATCTATCTTTGTTTGCTAATTTTTTCTAAAAACTAATGAATAAACCCAATATATATTTATTTTTTCTCTTTAGTATTTTATTGACCTCTTGCGTTCCTACCAAGGATTTGATTTATCTTCAAAATAAAAACGATGGTACAAATGCGGCGGTAACTCCTTCAAATCAAAAACCTTATCGTTTGCAAACCAATGATTTGGTAAATATTGCTATCAGAGCCGTAGATCCTAAATTGGTTGAAATATTTAATCCTACCGGAGGACAAACTGTTGGCTCTGTCGGAGAACAAAGTAACTATTTGAATGGTTATTCTGTTGATGATCATGGAAACATAAGATTGCCTGTTTTAGGTGAACTAAACGTTTTAGGTTATACCACTGAGGAAGTTAGACTTAAGATTGAGAAGTTGCTTTTCGAAAAGTTTTTTAAAAATGAAGCCGGAATTTTTGTAATAGTGAAACTATCCGGATTCAGGTATACCATAAATGGAGAAGTGGGCAGTATGGGTACTAAAACTTTATACCAAGATAAAGTTAACATCATGGAAGCCATTGCAAATGCTGGAGATATATCCATAACAGGAGATAGAAAAGATGTAAAAGTAATAAGAAGCTTTCCTCAGGGTAGTGAAACTTTCAGCATAGATTTGACCGATAGTAAAGCGGTAAATTCACCTGTATTTTTTCTTCAACCCAATGATTACATCTATGTAAAACCTCTGAAACAAAAAACATGGGGAACAGGAAAAACAGGAATCGAATCCTTGACCACTATAGTAACTTTATTGTCTTTAGCAACCACTACTTATTTGCTGCTTAATAATTAACACCTATTTTCATGTTAGACGTAAAAGATTTTACTTTTTTTGATAAACAAAATAGCTTTGATTTTAAGGGTTTTTTAATTAAAACAATGAGCTATTGGAAATGGTTTGTTGTTGGTTTAATTATTGCTTTTTCCATTGCGCACCAAGTAAATGTCAGAAAACAAAAAATTTACGGGATTGATACTACAATAGCTGTTCAAGAAGAGAATAATCCCTTTTTTACTGCCAATACAAGTTTAGTATTTAATTGGGGTGGTACTTCGGATAAAGTACAAATGATTTCTACTACCTTGAAATCAAGATCTCACAACGAACTAGTAGTAGACAGGTTAGGATTTTATATCGATTATTTCAAACAGACGAAATATTTTTTACAAGATGTTTATGGTGAAGTACCATTCGAAGTAGTAATAGATAAAAGTAAAGACCAATTGTATGAACAGTTTGTCAGAGTAAAAATGCTGTCCAACGACACCTATCAAATTACCATTCCGTTTCAAGCAAGTAATGCAGGAGTGATTCGTTACAAAGACAATACTAAATCAGTTGTTCCTGTTCCCAATGCTGAATTTAAAAGAACTTTTAAAATAGGGCAAGAAGTCAATCTGCCTTTCCTACATTGGAAATTAAATTTGTCCAAAGATCCTAGTAAAAACTTTGGGGAAGAGATATTAATTCGTTTCAATTCCTTTGACAATACTGTTTCTTCTTTAAAAGGTGTTCGTGTTGATGTGGATGAAAGAGCCGGTTCTATACTTAGGTTAAGTATGGAAGGAACTAACAAATCCAGAATGGTTGCATACTTAAACGCTACCGTAGACGTTTTAATCAAAAGACAGCTTGAAAGTAAAAACCAATTTGCCGAGAATACGATCAATTTTATTGATGAAACCTTGGTGAAAATGGAAGAACAATTAAAAGATTCGGGTGATGACTTAAAAACTTTCAGTAAATCCAATAATATTCTTGACATTGAAGAAGGCGGAGTCACTTATAAGAGTCAGTTGATAGATTATGACAAGCAGAAAGATGAAGTGGAAAGAAAGATAGCCTATCTCAACTTATTAAAAAATTACCTCAAAAACAGTGTGGATTTTTCAAAATTACCTGCGCCAACAGTTGCCGGTATTGAGGAACCAAATATTACCGGTAATGTTAGTAAGTTAATTGATTTGTCTATCCAAAGATCACAGTTAGCTTATTCCATCAAAGGTGATGTTTATTATGAAAGAATAGACAACGAAATTCAATCGGTTAAAAAAGTGTTGTTGGAAAATGGTAATTCATTGCGAATTGCGTTAGAGTATGATTTAAGGCTTGTCAATCAAAAAATTCAAAAGGTAGAAGGTGAAATCAGTACGCTTCCTGAAAACAAGCAAGAATGGTTAAAGCTCTCTAGAAAATACAATTTAAGCGATAACATTTACAACACCTTTTTGCAAAAAAGGAGTGAAGCTTCTATCGTAAAAGCGGCCAATTTATCAGATATTAAATTCATTGATCCGGCCAAAGATGTTGGTGGTGGTTTATTAGGACCAAAAACCGGTGTCAATTATGTTTTGGCATTTTTTATGGGATTGTTAATTCCATTGGTATTGGTTTTCTTTATTTTCTTTATCAGTAACTCTATTCAGAATATTGAAGATATTTCAAGCTTAACACAATTGCCATTAATCGGAATTGTGGGAGTGAAACATTCTGAAACCAATTTATCTGTTTTTGAAAGACCAAAATCGGCACTTTCGGAGTCCTTTAGAGCCATTCGTTCGTCTTTACAATTTTTATACAAAAAGCAAAGCATAGAAGGAACCAAAACTTTGATGTTGACTTCTTCTGTCAGTGGAGAAGGAAAAACATTCTGTTCTATCAATATAGCGACCGTTTTTGCTTTGAGCGAGAAAAAGACCATCATATTAGGTCTCGATTTAAGAAAACCTAAGATTTTTGATGATTTCAATATTCAAAATGATATCGGAGCGGTGAATTATTTGATTGGTCAAAAAACATTAGACGAAGTTATTCAGCATACACACATTCCTTATCTTGATGTAATCACATCTGGACCAATTCCGCCCAATCCATCGGAGTTAATTCTTGGTGATTCCATGAAGGAAATGATTGCGCGTCTCAAGGAGGATTACGATTATATTATTTTGGATACTCCACCGGTTGGTTTGGTTTCGGATGCTTTAGAGTTGGCTCAGTTTTGTGATGTTACCTTATATATCGTTCGTCAAAATTTTACCAAAAAAGAAATGTTGACACTTTTAAACAACAGAACCAAACGCGGTGAGTTGAACAATGTGAGCATTATTTTTAACGGCTATGAAAATAAAGCCAAATATGGTGTTGGTTATGGCTATGGTTATGGCTACGGCTACAGTTATGGCTATGGTTACGGTAGTGGTTATCATGAAGATGATGAACCAAACGGATTCTTTGCCAAATGGAAATACAGACTACTAAAAAGATTCAAGTCATGATAGATAATGCAAAAGCAATTCTCATAACCGGAGGTGCGGGATTTATAGGTTCAAACCTTTGTGACTATTTTTTAGGCAAAGGCTATTTGGTTACTTGCTTAGATAATTTTGCAACCGGTCACCGACACAACATTGCAGGATTTTTAAACCATGAAAATTTTAAGTTGATAGAAGGTGATATTAGAAATATTGAGACTTGTAATGAAGCAGTGAAAAATATAGATTTTGTTTTACATCAAGCGGCTTTGGGTTCGGTGCCTCGTTCTATCAATGATCCAATTACCAGTAATGAGGTGAATGTTTCCGGGTTTTTAAATATGCTCGTGGCTTCAAGAGATGCCGGTGTGAAAAGATTTGTTTATGCGGCTAGTTCTTCTACTTATGGAGATTCAGAGAGTTTGCCTAAGGTGGAAGACAAGATTGGGAAACCACTTTCTCCTTATGCCATTACGAAGTATGTAAACGAATTGTATGCGGAAATTTTTGGTAAAACGTATGGATTAGAGACCATCGGATTGCGCTATTTTAATGTTTATGGCAGAAGACAAGATCCCAAAGGTGCTTATGCGGCTGTGATTCCGAAATTTGTTATGCAATTCATGGCACAGGAAAGTCCGGTAATTAATGGCGATGGCAATTATTCAAGAGACTTTACTTATATAGATAATGTGATTCAAATGAATGAGTTGGCGATGTTGACTCAAAATCCGGAAGCGGTGAATACGGTTTATAACACAGCTTTTGGAGACAGAACAACTTTGAATGATATGGTTAAATACCTCAAATTATATTTGTCGGAATTTGACCCGAAGATAGCTGATATTGAGGTGGTGTATGGCCCTAACAGAGCAGGTGATATTCCTCATTCTTTAGCCAGTATTGACAAGGCAAAACAATTACTAAAATATAACCCGAAATTCTCTTTTCAAGATGGTTTGAAAGAAGCAGTTGCGTGGTATTGGAAGCATTTAAAAAAAGATTAAAAATTACTATTGATAATGAAAATAACTAATATTTGTTGTATCGGAGCAGGTTATGTTGGAGGACCAACCATGGCTGTTATAGCCGAAAAATGTCCACACATTAAAGTGACTGTAGTCGATTTAAATGAAGCCAGAATTGCGGCTTGGAATGATGAAGATGTAAATAATATTCCTATTTACGAGCCTGGATTGAACGAAATTGTAGCCAATACCAGAAATAAAAATTTATTCTTTTCTACCGAGGTTGATAAAGCCATTGATGAAGCTGAATTGATTTTTATATCGGTAAATACACCAACCAAAACCTATGGTACAGGAAAGGGAATGGCAGCCGATTTAAAACATATAGAATTGTGTGCTCGTCAAATTGCTAAAGTGGCTAAAAACGATAAAATTATTGTTGAAAAATCTACTTTACCGGTAAGGACCGCAGAAGCTTTAAAAAGCATTCTAGACAATACCGGAAATGGTGTTCAGTTCCAAATTCTTTCTAATCCCGAATTTCTTGCTGAAGGAACTGCTGTCCAAGATTTATTAAATCCTGACAGGGTTTTAATTGGTGGTGAAACTACGCCGGAAGGACAAGAAGCAATCGAATCTTTGGTAGCTGTTTATGCGAATTGGGTTCCTAAAGAACGCATTTTGAAAACCAATGTTTGGTCATCGGAATTGTCGAAATTAACGGCTAATGCTTTTTTAGCCCAAAGAGTTTCTTCGATTAATGCGATGTCGGAATTGTGTGAAAAAACAGAGGCTAACGTGAATGAAGTAGCCAAAGCTATCGGAATGGATAGTAGAATTGGTTCTAAATTCTTAAAGGCTTCCGTTGGTTTTGGCGGTTCTTGTTTTCAAAAAGACATTTTGAATTTGGTTTATATTTCTAAAGCTTTCGGATTAAACGAAGTGGCTGATTATTGGGAGCAAGTCATTATCATGAATGACCATCAAAAGAGACGTTTTTCCAGAAATATAGTGCAAACTTTGTACAATACCGTATCGGGAAAAAAGATTGCTTTCTTGGGTTGGGCGTTCAAAAAAGACACCAATGATACCAGAGAATCTGCTGCGATTTATGTTGCTGATGATTTGATTAATGAGCAAGCTAATATTGCGCTTTATGATCCTAAAGTTGGTCACCAACAAGTGTTGTCTGATTTAGATTATTTGAATACCAGAAAACCTGCTGATAATGAAAAACACATTGTGACTTTCGACAATCCATATACCGCTTGCGAAAACTCACATGCTGTAGCGATATTGACGGAATGGGATGAGTTTAAAGATTACGATTGGGAAAAAATATATGACAGCATGTTGAAGCCTGCCTTTATATTTGACGGTAGAAATCTATTAGATGCTGATAAGTTGAGAGCAATTGGATTTGTTTACCAATCTATTGGCAGTTAATTGTCAGTTAATTGTCAGTTGTTGGTTTTGTAGAATAAAAAATAGGAGACAGAGGATATCAAAAAAAATATATAATAATGAATATTAAAATTGCTGTTATAGGGTTAGGATATGTGGGTTTGCCATTAGCAAGATTGTTTGCTACAAAGTATCCGGTTGTTGGTTTTGATATTAATCAAAATAGAATTCAGGAATTGAACTCCGGGGTTGATTCCACTTTGGAAATAGATAAGGAAACTTTAAATGCAGTTCTTGTTACCTCAAGTAATGATGCTAACGGCCTTTTTTGCAGCAATAACATTGCCGATATCAAAGATTGCAATTATTATATAGTAACGGTTCCTACGCCGGTTGACAAAAACAATCGTCCCGATTTAACGCCGCTTTATAAGTCGAGTGAAACTGTTGGGAAAGTATTGAAAAAAGGGGATATCGTCATCTATGAATCAACGGTTTATCCGGGAGTTACTGAGGAAGAGTGTATTCCTGTTTTGGAAAGAGTGAGTGGCTTGAAATTCAATATTGATTTCTTCGCAGGCTATTCTCCGGAAAGAATTAATCCGGGTGATAAAGAACATACGGTAGAGAAAATCCTAAAAGTAACTTCGGGTTCTACACCGGAAATCGGTCAGAAAGTAAATGATTTATACAAGTCGGTTATTATTGCCGGAACGCATTTAGCACCTTCTATAAAAGTGGCTGAAGCCGCCAAAGTGATTGAGAATTCGCAACGTGATATTAATATTGCTTTTGTAAATGAGTTGGCTAAAATTTTTAATTTATTGGAAATTGATACCCATGCCGTTTTAGAAGCTGCCGGAACTAAGTGGAACTTTTTGCCGTTCAAACCGGGATTGGTTGGTGGACATTGTATTGGAGTTGATCCTTATTATTTGGCACAAAAAGCACAAGAAAAAGGCTATCATCCCGAAATTATTTTGGCCGGAAGACGATTGAATGATAGTATGGGCGAATATGTAGCTTCTCAAGTAGTTAAGCTAATGATTAAAAAAGGCGTTGCTATAAATGGGGCCAAATTGTTGATGTTAGGCATTACTTTTAAAGAAAATTGTCCCGATGTACGCAATACGAAGATAGTTGATGTGGTGCATGCTCTGGAAGATTATGGTATCGCTGTTACTATTTTTGATCCTTGGGCCAAACCTTCTGAAGTGAAGCATGAGTACCAATTGGTAACGACAAATGATTTGCCTGCCGATACTTTTGATGCTATTGTTTTGGGTGTAGCGCATCAAGAATTTGTAACGATTGATTTGTCTAAATTGAAAAAAGCCAATGGTGTTTTGTTTGATGTCAAAGGTGTTTTGAATGAAAAGGCAGATGGGAGATTGTAAAGAATTACGAATTATAAATTACGAATTACGAATTACGATTTAAAAAATGAAAAAGATTTTAATAACGGGTGGCGCAGGGTTTATTGGTTCTCATGTAGTTCGTCGTTTTGTGACTAAGTATCCGGCGTATCAAATATTTAATTTGGATGCCTTGACTTATGCCGGAAATTTAGAAAATATTGCAGATATCGAGCAAACACCTAATTACACTTTTATTAAAGGAGATATAGTTGATGCAGATTTTATCAATGATTTGTTTCAAAAACACCAGTTTGATGGCGTAATTCATTTGGCTGCAGAATCCCATGTAGATCGCTCTATAACTGATCCTTTAGCGTTTGTTAAAACCAATGTTTTTGGCACGATGAATTTATTGAATGCCGCAAAAACCATTTGGGCAGCTAAGTTTGAAGACAAAAGGTTTTACCATGTCAGTACCGATGAGGTTTATGGCAGTTTGGGTGCAACGGGTTTGTTTACAGAGACTACGCCTTATGACCCGAATTCTCCTTACTCGGCTTCTAAAGCAAGTTCAGATCATTTTGTTCGTGCGTATGGAGAAACTTATGGTTTGCCTTATGTCATTACGAATTGTTCAAACAACTACGGACCAAATCATTTTCCGGAGAAGTTAATCCCGCTTTTTATCAATAACATTATTAATAACAAGTCTTTGCCTGTTTATGGTGATGGAAATTACACCCGCGATTGGTTGTATGTTATTGATCATGCTATTGCAATTGACTTGGTTTTCCATGAAGGACGCAATCACGAGACCTACAATATTGGTGGTTTTAATGAATGGCGAAATATTGACTTGGTGAAATTACTTTGTCAAAAAATGGATGGTAAATTAGGTAGGGCTTCCGGGACTTCCGAGAAGTTGATTACTTATGTAAAAGACCGACCTGGCCACGATTTGAGGTATGCTATTGATGCTTCTAAAATCAATTCGGAATTGGGTTGGAAGCCTTCAGTTACTTTTGAAGAAGGTTTGGAACAAACTATAGATTGGTTTCTTGCCAATGAAGTTTGGTTGCATAATGTAACTTCGGGCGAATATTCGAAGTATTATGAGAAGCAGTATTCTTAGCGTTCAATCTTAGTTTTTATAAAATGAAGTCTTGTTTTTGCAAGGCTTTTTTGTTTTTAATCAAGAAGATAAACGGTTAATAATTGGTTTCTTTTTAGTTTAAAATGGCAATTGGGTTAGAATGATTTAGTATGGTAGTTTTTTACTCTGAACAGGGTAATTGTTTAGTTGTTAATTTAGGGGCGCATTTTTTTTAGAATGTGTAGTATATTAACTAAAAATCAACAATTTATTAACACGCAAACGTTTTCGTTCGTATGGTTAAATTTAGTTTTGTAATTTGGATTGGTTAATTTTATAGTTTTATTGACCCAAATTCTACTACTTCTTAATTCCTTTTGGCTTGTTTAAGTCATTTGAATGTTATTGTCATTTTTAACTTTTACTAATTTAAAAATTACTTTATGAAAAGAATTTTACCCTTTTTACTGATTTTGATCAGTTCTCCTTTTTTTGGTCAAACTTATCAAACTTGGAGGTCTGAGGCTACTAACAACATTTGGCAAACCAATGATAATTGGTGGAATTTTCCAAATGGAAGTCCTATAGTATTTGGGCAACAAGAATGGGATAATAACCATCAAACTTCTCAGCAATCTACTTCGGATGTTAGCACATGGCGATTCTTATTCAAGGGCGGTGCCAATGCAGCGCATACTTTTTCTGGAAATAAAGTGAGGTTTTTTGATTTTACCACACAGAATCCTTCCATTACAAATACATCTACTGCAACACACGTTATCAACAATAACATTGAAGGTGATGGAGATGTTGCCGATCCTTTGGAAATTTATGTATATGATGGAAATTTGACCTTCAACGGTACTATGAACAACATGGGGTCTTGGATAGACGTTTATGGTAACAGTGGTAGGAGCGTGGCTTTTACTGGAGCGATATCCGGGAATGGTGGATTTACAGTAAAACAAAATGTTACTGTGACTTTGTCTAATGCAACGAACTCTTACACCGGATCTACCACTGTTGAATCAGGGACATTGATTGTGCAAAAAGGAGGTCATTCGGCCAATATAACTACAGGGGCGATTGCTTTTACTTTTGCGTCTACTACACAAGCTGCAGGAACTTACGATTTTTTACCGGGACAACTTGGAGGGAATACCTCGAGAACATTAACCAGTAATTTAGTTGGTAGTAAGTCTGTTAGTTTTAATTATGCTACAGGTGATGTAACAATTTGTGATTTATCGACTGCGCCAACTGGAATCTTAGGAAATACTTCTATTTGTGCGGGCTCAAGTACTTCACTTACCGTAAACGGAGGGACAAAAGGAACCGGTGCGGTGACGCAATGGTATACAGGTTCTTGTGGTGGTACCTTAGTTGGAACAGGAGATACTTTAAACACTACAAGTTTGCTAGCTGATACCATTTACTATGTTAGATATTCGGGTAACTGTAACACTACGACTTGTGCTCAAGTAACTGTAACAGTAACACCACTAGCAACCCCAACAGTTTCCTTAAGCAGCAGTGATGGCGATAATACATTTGCTTATGGTACAAGCGTTACTTTCACGGCCAATGCCGGAAATTTAGGTGGCGGCACTGCCAGTTATGATTTTAAGGTAAATGGCGTATCGGTTCAAAATGGTGCTTCTAATACTTATACTGTTAGTACAGCCAATGAGAATAACTTGGCCAATGGTAATCAGGTTAGTGTTAGTATCACGGTAACAGGAGGCACTTGTTTATCG
>NZ_DLGY01000024.1:0-12395 GCF_002482945.1 Flavobacterium sp. UBA7682 | reverse complement strand
TTGGTGTACTCCTTTTACCGAAGCTACGGTTCCAACAGGCATAAAGATTGGGGTTTCAATTACGCCATGGTCGGTTGTAATACTTCCGGCACGCGCACTTGAATTGGGATCTTTGGCTAATAAATCAAATTGCATAAGTTTCTTTTACAGTCGGCAAAGATAAAAGAATTAGGAATTAGGAATTAGGATTTTATTTAACAGTTGGGTATTTAGGGCTTATTTAGGTGTACTACAATTATGGTTTTAGATAGGCTATAAAAAAAAGACAACCCATCACAAAATGAGAGATTGTCTTTTACACAAAACTAAACAAACTTGTTAATTCCCTTGAAGAGAAGTTCTCTTATCTGGGTAAAAAGAAGCATCCCAATCTTTTTGCGGATTGTTTCTCTTTTTATTGTCTTCCGTAGCATCCTCACTTAAATCATGAGCGTTCTCTTTTTCTAGCGGTAATTTTTGCAAATAATCATCAGTATTGTCATGGGACACTCTATCCGGGTTTGAATCGGTAACTACAGTGGTTTTTTGGGTTGGTTTTTCTTCAGAATGCGAATCATATTTGCTTTCCGACTGTGTCTTACTTTCTGTTGTTGCGCTTAACTTTCCTTTATTTTCCATCCTATTACTTTTATGAGTTGTTATTTTACCATTATTGTAAAAGTAAACCAATCTGACCGGAAGAATTTGTACAATTCTTACTCAAATTTATATCATTGCCACATCATGCCTAAACCAAACTTTTGGAGCAAAAAAAACAACCTCAAATCCCTTTGAGGTTGTTTTGAAATAGTGATTAAGTTTGGTAATGTGTATTACTTAATTATTGTTATTTTAAGAAGCTGCTCTACTTTTTCTAAAATGGGTATCCAGTATTTCTCTTAATGATTCTCTGTAATCGTGCACATGGTGTTTTTTCATCATATAGTCGACTCCAAGATCAGAGAAGTGCTTTACTAACTTTTTAGGGTATGCACCGGAGACCATTACAATTGGAATCTTTTTAAGCGTGTCTGATTTTTTAATGATTTCCAAAATTTCCTGACCATTAAGTATTGGCATATGTATATCCAAAAATATCATATCCGGCTTTTGTTTTTCGGTTTCTAAGACCAATAGCATAATTCTTCCTTCGCTAAATCCTCTGACTGTGTGCCCTAAGTCTTCGGCAATTTCTTTAAAGAAGTCTAAATCTTCATCATCATCATCTAAATAAAAAAGGGTTTGTGAGTTTTTCATAGCAACTTGAAATTGAATCATAAAATTAGCAGAAACCGTAAAAAAATATGTTACAGAATATTGTCATTTTATTATAGAATTTCAATCTGACACCAATGGGTTCTCATTAAGAGATTAGGTTTATTAATAACCCTTTGATAACTAATTTGTAAAACTTTTGCGGCTTGCAAAAATTAGAATTACTTTTGAGCACAATAATTTATACCTAATTTATAATGTCTAACACACAACATTTACAAGATTTTACATCACAAGTACGCAGAGACATTCTTCGTATGGTTCATGCCGTAAACTCGGGACATCCCGGTGGTTCCTTAGGCTGTGCCGAATTTTTCACAGTGTTATACCAACACTTATTGAAAAGAAATCCGGACTTTGACATGGACGGCAAAGGCGAAGATTTATTCTTCTTGTCTAACGGTCACATTTCACCTGTCTTCTACAGCGTTTTGGCACGTTCAGGTTATTTCCAAGTGGCAGAATTAGCAACTTTCAGAAAATTGAACTCGCGTTTACAAGGCCATCCAACAACTCATGACCACTTACCGGGTGTTAGAATTGCTTCGGGTTCATTGGGCCAAGGTTTATCGGTTGCTATTGGTGCGGCTCAAGCTAAAAAATTAAACAACGACAATCATTTAATTTATTCCCTTCATGGTGACGGTGAATTGCAAGAAGGTCAAAACTGGGAAGCTATTATGTATGCTTCAGCCAAAAAAGTGGACAACCTAATTGCCACTGTGGATTACAATGGACAACAAATTGACGGTTCAACTAATGACGTATTGAACATGGGTAATTTGAAAGCCAAGTTTGAAGCCTTTGATTGGGATGTATTAGAAATTAAAGACGGAAACAATATCGATGCAATTATTGCCGGAATGGAAGATGCCAAAAGCAGAACAGGAAAAGGAAAACCGGTTTGTGTTTTGTTACATACCGTTATGGGTAATGGTGTTGATTTTATGATGCATACTCATGCTTGGCACGGAAAAGCACCTAATAACGATCAGTTGGCTATCGGATTAGCACAAAATGCGGAGACTTTAGGCGATTATTAATTCCGTCACAAATTATATTGTAAATTAAAACCTTAGTACCTCAGAGCCTTAGTTGCTTTGAACCTTAAAATGAAACAATGAAAAAATACGAAAATACAGGAAGTAAAGATACCCGTTCAGGATTTGGAGCAGGAATGACCGAATTAGGACAAAAAAATGAAAACGTCGTGGCGCTTTGTGCGGATTTAATTGGTTCGTTGAAATTTGACGATTTTAAAAAGAACCATCCGGAGCGTTTTTTCCAGATTGGTATTGCAGAAGCCAATATGATTGGTATTGCGGCCGGTTTGACTATTGGTGGAAAGATTCCATTTACCGGAACTTTTGCTAATTTTTCTACCGGAAGGGTTTATGACCAAATTCGCCAATCAGTAGCTTATTCCGACAAGAATGTAAAGATTTGTGCTTCGCATGCCGGATTGACTTTGGGCGAGGATGGTGCCACACACCAAATTTTAGAAGACATCGGATTGATGAAAATGTTACCGGGAATGACGGTAATTAACACTTGTGATTACAACCAAACCAAAGCGGCAACAATTGCGTTAGCGGATCATCACGGTCCGGCTTATTTGCGTTTTGGACGTCCGGTTGTGCCTAACTTCACTCCTGCTGATGAGCCGTTTGTAATTGGGAAAGCGATTATGCTAAGTGAAGGTACAGATGTAACGATTGTAGCAACAGGTCACTTAGTTTGGGAAGCCTTAATTGCAGCGGAAGCATTAGAAGCTAAAGGAATTTCGGCAGAAGTAATCAATATCCACACCATTAAACCGTTGGATGACGAAGCTATTTTAAAATCAGTAGCCAAAACCGGTTGTATTGTAACCGCTGAAGAACATAACTTTTTAGGTGGTTTAGGTGAAAGCGTTGCCAGAGTTTTAGCATTAAACAATCCAACACCGCAAGAGTTTGTAGCAGTGAACGATAGCTTTGGCGAAAGCGGAACTCCGGAACAATTGATGGAGAAATACAAACTAAACAACCAAGCCATTGTTGAAGCTGTAGAAAAAGTGATTAAAAGAAAATAAAGCTATTTTATAGTAAACAAAAAGTCCCGAGCAATCGGGACTTTTTTATTTATACTGTTAACTGTAAATTAGTGACAATCGGCTGTAAGATGTTTTTTCTTGCCGTCTGAACATAAAGGAATCTGATCATAAGGATAAGCTATTCCCGTCAAAGGGTTCTTGATCTCAACTTTGGTCATGAATAAATCGCCATCGTCATCAACGTCTAAAAAATCAGGAGTACCATCACCATCAGTATCATCAATATTGGCTACTCCTTCCTCCAAAGCTCTCACGTACCCATCATTATTTAAATCTTCTTGATAAGAAAAAATACCGTCTCCATCGTTATCAACTCTTTGAATTTCGTATAATTTGAAAGCAAAAATTAAGTTAGAATAACCCGGAATTGAACCCGCTGAGCTTCCATAATAAGCCAATCCCGATGGGACAAACATAATACCGGCACCAAAATCAGAATAAGTAATTGTTCCATCAGGGTTTCCAACATAGGTTCCTGATTTGAATCTAGGGAAAATTTCACTCCAACCTCTAATAGTAGAAGACAAGGTTAAAAAAGTTTGAGGATTTAAGTTTTTCTCAAATTCTTTTATTTCGATTGATTCTACAGTTTCGTCATCTACGGTTTCAGTTGTTTTGTATATGTATTGTCCGACATAAGAAGCCAATACTCTATCTACATTACAGGGTGCTTTTGCAATATCTTCAGGGGAAGAAATACTACGGTCTACATGTCCTCTTAGTTTTAAATAATACAATTTATAAGTGATGTCATGTAGACTAACTGTATAATTGGTTACTAAATCAGGACTGTCCCAAATAGGTGTTTGCGTTCCGCCTGCAGGTATTTTAGTAAAAGTTACGTCTTGATCATTAGGAGCACCCGGATTGTCAATAACGTCAATATAATGTGTTTGTAAAAACTCTTCAATTAATACAATATCCTTTGCATATTGTTCTGCATAATCTCGCAAAGGCACTGCTTTTTCATCGTCTTTTGAACAGGAAACTACCAATAAAGCTAAGGTGAAGCCTAGGATAGTTTTAAAAAAATTATTCATTTTTGTATGATATTTAAGTCCGCAAGATACAATATTGATTTATTTTTGTAAACTATTTAACGTTGATTTTGGAAAAAAAATGAGAGTTGATAAATATTTATGGTGTATTCGATATTACAAAACCAGAAACATGGTAACCGAGGCTTGTCGGAAAAATCAAATTACGGTGAATGGACAAGTGGCTAAGGCTTCTAGAGAGGTGTTTCCTATGGATCAAATTACTTTTAGAAAGGATCAAATTACCTATATTATATCCGTTTTAGATATACCGGCCAACAGGGTTGGTGCTAAACTGGTCGATATTTACCGCAAAGACGAAACGCCTGCGGAAACTTTTGCCCATTTGGAACTATTAAAATTATCTAAAGAGCACTATCGCAAAACCGGAACAGGCAGACCTACTAAGAAAGACAGAAGAGACTTAGATGAATTTGGGTTTGAGGTGGATGATGAATAAATGGCTACTGTCTTTTCCGTAAATTAAAGACTATCGAATAACCTTTTTAGTTACAACCACTCCATCGGTAGAGGTAATTTGAATAAGCAGTACTTCGTTAGCCAATCCGCTGCTTACAATAGTTTGAGTAGCATTGATTCCTTTTTGCTCTATCAATAAACGACCTCTGACATCAAATACTTTTACCGATTCCATAAGAACGTTACCAGTTAAAATAACAAAATTATGGTCGTTATTTTTATAAATAACTACTTGATTAGAAGTCAAGATTGGACTGTCAATACCCAAAGCATTATTGGTAAATATAATTTTGAATCGCTCTTCAAAAGTACCTGCTTCTGTGGTAAACTGGTAATTACCGGCTTTTAAATCGTGGATAATGTTAAGCGTTGTATCTTCTAAATAAATAAACTGAGTATCGAATAAACCGTCAAAAGCGGATAGTTTAATTTGGTAAGCAGTAGCCGAATTGGACTTATACCCAATCGGAATTACATCGGTCTCATTAAATGGCAATGCGCGTCCTTGAATAGATAGTTTTTTATCTTCCTGAGGTGTGTAAAGCGTCACCGGATTTCCAATATCTACCATTTCGCCGTCAAAACCTCTGTCCATTCCGCTATTGGTCGCGTTTTCAATATAGGCGATTAGCATTTGCTTATAAGCACCCTCATCATTATAAATATCCAACCAAAAACGGTGACGTTCCAGTTCAATGGCAGACTCACTGTTAGAAGGATTGTTCATTCTGAAGAACTGATCGTTATCCCCTACCAATCTCATGCTGTTTTTATAAATTATATTGCCTGACGATAATCCTTTCACAAAAAAACCTTGACCGGAGGCAATTTTACCATTAGGTACACTGCTATTCAATCCGGGATTCAAAGCTGCTGTACCGGTTCCAACACCACCAGAATAATTGTACATGGCATAATCAGCGGCGTTGTAATTATTATTTGTGATTGGCGTATTGTGCGTCCATAAATAAATTGTCGCATCGATTACTGGCACATTTGCAAGATCAGATAAAAAGGCATTTGCCCCTAAAGCACTCGGATAAGGATTACCGATAAGATTAAATTGATTGGAACCACCCACTATAGGGATTGTTATGTTTCCTGTATTAGGCACACCAATAAAAGAACCAAGGTAATTGTTTGGTGTGGACACATTAAAAGGCGCAACATCTGGAGCTCGAATCAGATAGCCCTTTCCGAGAATCATTGGAATAGTACTAGTAGCATAAGCCCAATTGTTTACAACCGGATCATAAGAGAAAAACAAAGTAGTGGCTGGTGAAAAGTCCATCAAAGTTTGTGGACTTACAGGAGTTGACCAATAAATATAGTCAAACTTCTTGATTGGTGTGCTGACTCTTTTATAGGTAATGTTGCCACTATTAGCAAAAGCCACACCATTATTATTTAGCGTATTGATTTGCACTAAACTCGCATTATTTTCAAAAGTTAACGAACCACCGGTTACTTTCACATCGTTTTGAACAATTAATGTATGTCCAGAATTAATGTTTACAGTTCCCGATATTACCTCAATCGAACAAGCTTCTATATCACTCACAGAAGAAAAAGTTGTAGCGTCGCCATTGAAGATGGCTCTCAGTCCTGAGTTAGGTGTACCGTTACTCCATGTCACTCCATCCCAAGTAGTAGAAGGATAAACAATATAAACTGAATTTGAATAAACCACCGGACAAGTGCCACTCTGCAAGACCACTCTATAATAACGCGTTCCGGCAAAAGTCCCAATTGCCGCACCGGTTAAAGTGGAAGTTGTGTTAGTAATTGGCGTCAAACCAACCGTAAAGGTTGCGTCGGTAGCGTATTCCCAGCGCACTATATTTCCACCTGAAAAACCGGTTAAAGTTAAATCAGAGGCTAACCAAGTAGCACATACTTCCTGACTGCCGGACAACACACCTAATATTGGAGTCGGAATGACAGTTACAGTTGTTGAAACACTGGCTGAACAACCATTGGCGCCAACAACGCTACCGGTATAAACTCTTGTAGTCGTTGGTTTGGTATAAACGGTACCGGTTGGTGTACCACTAATATAAGCTGTAGAAGCTGCCGCATCAAAATATAATTCTGTTGGTGGCGCCCAAGTCACTTCTACGGCTAAAACACCGGTGATTGTGACATTATCAATTGCCCAACCAAAATCCCATGTGGCGTCAAATAAAAATCTGATTTTAACATTTGAATTACCAACATAACTATCCATACTTAAAGTAGCATTGACAAAATTTGATGCAGACCCTTGATTAGCTAAAAAGCTGTTTAAAATAGTCCAAGTGCCACCTCCATCTATAGAAACTTCAACCCTAGCTTTGTTACCCGGAAAGTATCTCAAATAATGGTAAAAATTCAATGAAGCACTTGTATAACCTGACAAATTAATTGAAGGAGACTCTAAATAAGTTAATGTTCTATTAGTCCCTGGACTTCCTTGAGCATCAGAGTTAGAAAAATAAAACTGTGAAACATCATTACTATTCATATTAATATTCCAATATGAACTGGTATAAGAATATGGACTTGGCCTTAAAATCCAAGCTGCATTGGCTACAAGCCCACCGGTTGAGGCATTGGTTTTTATCCAGTTATCGGTAGGCGAATTAAAATTTTCATTAAAAATAATAACCGGGGTTGAAGCCGCTAAACTTGCATTTAAAGATTGTATTGCCCCATCACAAATAGTTGCAGAAGCCGGAACGATACTTATGCCCGGTGGTTCAGGCTTAACTGTCACAGTATAAGATATTACCAAGGTACATAAGCTACCTGATGATTGTGATGCCGTTAAGTTATAAGTAGTTGTAATTGTTGGATTAAATGCAAATCCGGCCGCTATTGAACCAGAAAGACCAACAGTTGTATTCCAAGTAAAAGTATCATAAGACGTTGCACCAGAAACAGTAACCAACGCTGTTGTTTCTCCTTGACAAATTACTGAGGACGAACTACTGAAAGCTATTGCCGGAGGAGTAATGACTGTTGCAGTTACTGGAGTCAGTAACGAACGACAAATATTTGAAAACTTCCAATTGTAAGCATACAGGAAAAAAGTATTGTCATAACCATTTCCATTTATATTAGCTAAAGAAGAAGTATATGGGTATAGAGTATTGTCAATATTAGCCATTAAACCTGCAACAGGTAGTGTTTCAAAATAAACAAAATAATTTCCTGCAGTTAAACTAAGTGCTAAAGCAATAGTTTGTGGCGTATTTCCACCGGCGACATTGGTAACAAAATTATAGGAAGCTATTTGAACATTAGAAGCATTTCTAACCACTATAGTTCCGTTTTGTCCAGAAACCATCGGATAAATATCAAATGATTGCAACGTGGTTGCTGAAGTAACTGAAAAGCTTACAAACGTTTGAATTAATTGGGGAGCGAGAGCACCTCCATGTAATAACGGTGATATTGGACCTAATCCTACCAATCCTCCCGGTGCTCGGGATTGTGCGTAATAGATAGTGGTGGCACCTAGTGTTGGCGTGATATAATTATTACCTGTAAATAACAACGTATCTCCTGTTGATTCTGCATACCATTCAATAGTTGAACCCGGTGCTCCTATTGCTTGCAAAGTGGTTGAACCTCCTCCGCAAAGTGTACCATTGGTAACTGTCAAAGAAGTTGCCGCTGCACAATCTGTACTAAAAGTTTCAATGTTACTCCAAACACTTTTATCACTACTACTACAATTTCCTCTAACCCACACGTAATATAGTGTCGCTGGAGTCAGTCCTGAAATAGTCACAGCCGTTATACCCATACCTACAGAGCCGGTTGGTGTTACTGATCCACTTGGAGTAGTATTTGAAGTGCTGACATAGTATTCATATCCATTGGCAGGTTCCGGTGAGGATGCTGTCCAACTTATCCCTACCGAATTGCTTCCAACTGCACTGATTATAAGATTATTTGGCTCAAAACAAGTTGGTGATACTATAACACTAATATCATCAATCATTATTTTGCTTTGGTTGGCAAAACTATACCCTTGAAAGCCAAGATAAAAAACGTTATTGGTCACCGGAGTAAAATCGACGGTTGCGGTTTGGTATACCGTATTGATAATATTGGATAAATCCAATATAGTATTATTCATTGTAGCTTCTGATGGACCTGTACCTAAACGAATTCTTAAGTTTTCGGAATATGTCCCGGCACTTTGGGTATTGTACTTGAATTTTAAACGATAAGTTACCCCTGCGGTTAAATTTAGTCCAGCTGTGAAAAACCAATCATTAGTGACTATAGCTGTATTAGTTGCTAAGTGAAATGCATTAGGTGTTGACGCGGCTAAACTATTCTGTACATTCCAAGACACGGCATCTGCATTGTCATTAGTTATGGTAAAACAAGTAGGTAATCCATTAACAGGTGTAGTATCAAAATTTTGAAAATACGGTATTGGAAATGCACCACAAAGCGTAGTAACCGAACCGGTTGTACTATTTGTTGAACAGTTGATTCCCACGGCACGTACTCTATAATAATAAGTGGTCAAAGGATTTAGCCCAGAGACTGCAAAATCAGTTGCCCCTGCTGTTGAAACACCTGAATAAGCAGGAAGTGTGGCTGTAAAAGTATTGTTGGTTGAAACATCTATTATGTAATTGGTAGCACCAGACACCGCAGTCCATGAAGCAGTAAAAGAATTTCCTTCTACGGTTGAAGCTGACAATCCGGTTGGTGATGCAGCGCAAGTAGTATTGGAAGCCGAAGCCATAGCACTCAAGTTATAAAAAGGGCCACCAAGACATCCTGCATTATAAGGTATAACCCAATAATAATAGGTGGTATTTGGCGACAAAGCTGTTTGTGCAAACGACGTTGCATTAGTAACACTAACTACCGTGTAAGTTCCCGCAATCACATTGGTAACCGCCCAATAAGTTCGATTTGGAATTTGGACAGCTGATGGTGGCACATTGGTAGTGCTCCTTAAGACTAAGTAATTAGTGGGAGCCGGACTTGCAGCCGTAAAACTATTCCCAATAAAAGTTGTTGCAGTCACGGATGTATTCCCAATTACAAAACCAGTAGGAACTCCGGTAGGTGTTGTACAAGGTAAAGAAGGTGTATAAGTGTATTTGAGTCCGTTATTAGGGTATTCGGCTATACTGGTTCTAACTGTATTGGAATTGGCCGTACCGTTAACTGTTTTCCCTAACCAAGGAGCATTGGTATTAACTCCTGTCTGGTATCTGTTTTGAACTTCTCCTTGTAAAAAGACATTCGAAACCCCACGAATCCCGACTTGGGCATTTAAAACCGTCAAATCATCAGGAGCGCAAACACCGTAGGAAAGTTCAATAGCATTAGTGGTTTCTAACAATCGGATTTGGAAGTTAAAATTTCCGGTATTTGATTTTCTTCTGGCATTGGTCCATTCCACTACAAAAACTCTGTTGGGCGCACTACCTATGGTATTGTAAGTAATATCATCGGTTGTTGATATCAAGTCCATTCCCATCGCACTTATAGTTCCGCCATTAGTAAAAACTGTAGCTACACTTAACGGCAAATAAGAATTGAATATTGGTTGCACTCCGAAAGAAATATAACCATTGGGACTAATGTAACATTGAGTTTGGGTAACGCCATTATAGCTGAAGTTAAAGCCAATAGCTGCTTGAAAAGCTGCACCGGTTGTATGATCATCCCAAGGTGCAGTATAAGCTACAGAAGGTGAAGTAAGCGCCGTATAAGTTGCACTTACTTCACTAAAATTATAGGTGCTAACTTGGGCATTTAATCGTTGAGAGAGAGAAAAAAAGAACATCACTGTAAAAAAAAGACCTAAAAGTTTTTTCACAGAGAAGTAATTTTTTTTGTTTGTTTTGGCAATCATATACATATTTTGATTCAAGGCGAAACATTCAAAAAAAAAACACTAAGCACCAAACTTCAATCGTTTGTTTTTTAAATAATTAAAGAGGTGAACAAGCATTTTACAGTCGGTAAATTTATGTGAAAAGTTTCTAAAAAAAAGTTTAAAAAATCTAATTTTTGAAATAAAGCATCAAAATATTAAAAAGTATTGGTATTTAGTAGCTTTGCACTCATACAATTCCTATACATATCGAGAGAATTGTCTAAATAAAGTAATAATAAAGCTACATTTTATTTTGAAATGACAAATATATATAGATAATAAATCACAAAAACAGCTTAGAAACTAATTCGTCACCTTAATTATTTAATAATAATGAAAAAAAACAAAGTGTTTTCTATCTTTGAAAAAAAAAACATGGGGCAAAATATCATACTCAACCACCAAGAAATTGAACATAAAATAAGACGTATTGCCTATCAAATATATGAAACCTTTGCTGGTGAAAAAGAAATTGTATTGGCTGGTATTACCAACAATGGCTACCTCTTGGCTGAAAAAATTGGTGTGATTCTAAAAGACATATCTGATATCAATATCGTATTGTGTGAAGTCAAAATTGACAAGCAAAATCCGTTTAATCCAATAGCTACTTCAATTACCAAAGAAACATATAATGACAAAAACTTAGTCCTAGTTGATGATGTCTTAAACTCGGGAACGACACTGGTTTATGGGGTAAAGCATTTTTTAGAAGTGCCTATTAAAAAGTTCAAAACCGTAGTTTTAATAGACCGAAATCACAAAAAATTTCCCGTCAAAGCTGACTTTAAAGGGATATCGCTTTCTACCTCTTCCAAAGAACATGTTCATGTGGTATTTGAGGAAAACAATAATTATGCTTACCTAGTTTAACAAAGCTACTATTTCACTCACAATGGCTTGCGGTGTTTTACTTTCGGTATCGACTTTAAAAGTAGCCTGATTGTAATAATAACTTCTGTCAAATAGATTTTTGGCGATGAATTCTTTGAGTTGTTCTTCCGATTGGTTGGCGATTAAAGGTCTGTCGCCATTATTACTACTAAGCCTTTTATACAACTCTTCAATTGAAGCTTTGAGATAGACAGAAACCACATTTTCGCCATTTAGAAGTAAATGATTATTAGAATAACAAGGTGTTCCACCACCGGTACTAATAACAAGACTTTCATTACTGTCCAAAAGTTTCTTTAATTCCAGATTTTCCTGCTTTCTGAAAAAGATTTCACCTTTTTCTTTAAAAATAGCTGCTACAGATAAATTAGTATTTTTTTCGATTATTTGATCAAGGTCAAGCCATTTCATTTGTCTTTTTTCGGCTATCAATTTGCCAATAGTTGACTTTCCAACTGCCATATACCCTACTAAAACAATTTTTCGCATTACAATAAAACCTTATAAATTAAGCCATTAAGACCCTTATCTAAAAAAAGCCAAATTTATAATAAAATTGCTTTGAAATATAAATAATAAGGTCTTATATTTGCACCCGCATTCAAGAAAAGAAAAAGACTCGATAGCTCAGTTGGTAGAGCACATCACTTTTAATGATGGGGTCCTGGGTTCGAGCCCCAGTCGGGTCACAATTTTTCTTTATTTTGATGCTAAAGACTCGATAGCTCAGTTGGTA
>NZ_DLGY01000005.1:0-30934 GCF_002482945.1 Flavobacterium sp. UBA7682 | reverse complement strand
CCAAAAGCCACCCCTTTAGCCCCGATTGAAACGGCGCCGTGCAGAGTGAAAAGCGGGAATTGCCATAACCAACAAAGACCAAACCTTTCGCTACTATTCGAAACGAATGGATTTTGACGGTGTAATTTTGGTGATAATAAAGGAAGGAATTAATAAAACGAGTAGGCAGATGGCTACGGTTCCTATATTTAAGAGCAATATGTAGAATAGATTGATGTCGACAGGCGCTTCGTTGACGTAGTAACTTTCGGGATTGAGTTTGATGATGCCGAAGTATTTTTGCAACAACAAAAATCCGATACCAACGATGTTACCCCAAAGCAATCCTCTTCCAATTAGGTAAGCGGCATTGTAGAGGAATATTTTTCGGACAGTCCAATTGTTGGCGCCGATTGATTTTAGGATTCCGATCATCTGGGTTCGTTCTAAAATCAAAACCAATAGCGCGACTACCATATTAATAGTAGAAACGGCTATCATAACGATTAGAATGACGATGATATTGAAATCGAAAAGCTTGAGCCATTCGAAGATGTAATAGAATTTTTCGACTATGGTTTGGGTATCTAATGTGGATGAAGTTTCTGCGTAGACTTGCTGTCCTTTTTGTTCGATTTGTGTAAAATCGTCGACGAAGACTTCGAAAGAACCGATTTCGTTGGGCTTCCATTTGTTGATTCTCTGAACGTGACGAATATCTCCAATTACATAACTCGCATCGAATTCTTGAAATCCGGAATTGTAAATACCCACTATATTAAAATTTCGCAGGTTATACCCTTCACTATTTTCCTTCATGAAATAAGTCACGAACTTATCATTGAGTTTTAGGCCTAAACGATTGGCTAGATATTGTGAAATCAAAACTTCTTCGTTGAGATTGGCTTTGAAATTGGGCAGTCTGCCTTCGACCAAATATTCTTTAAGATTGGTCATTTCGTAATCTTTGCCGACTCCTTTGAAAATGACGCCTTCGAAAGCGGTTTCTGTTCTTATGATTCCGGCTTTACTGGCGACAGCTTGCACATGAGTGATTCCGTCAACATTTTTAAACTTAGGATAAAAACTTTGGTTAATGGAAATCGGTTTGGTACTAACATCCGAATTGTTGTCGTTGTAACCGGAAATTATAATGTGTCCGTTGAAAGCGGAAACCTTTTGGCGTATTTTTTGTTGCAAACCCATACCGGTAGCGATAGAAATTATCATCATGATCATGCCCAAGGCAATAGCCGTGATAGCTATTTTTATTATTGGCGCAGAAATACTACTTTTATGATCTTTAGCAGTAATGAGTCGTTTCGCTATAAAATATTCTAATTTCAATGGTATGATTTCAAATTTGGTGTTCAAAAATACAGTTTTATTCTCGGTTTTGCTAATGGTTTCGTGTGGAGCTTCGCAGAAGAAAAAAGAGATAAGGGATAAGGTAGAAGATATTCTTCCTAAAAATGTAAAATTCGAAATTCAAACAGGAGCACAAAACACAAATACTTATTTACCTTTATTAAAAGATAAAAAAGTTGGCATTGTGACCAATCAAACAGGAGTATTAAGTAGCGCTAAAGTCAACCATACTTCAGACCCAAAAAACACAACCATTTCAAGAGAAACTGTTCATCTAGTCGATTACCTTTTGGAACAAAAAATCAACGTCCAAAAAATCTACGCGCCCGAACACGGTTTCCGCGGCACGGCTGATGCAGGCGAATTGATTAAAGATGGAAAAGATACCAAAACCGATTTGCCTATCATTTCCTTATACGGTAACAACAAAAAGCCTAAACCAGAACAATTAGCCGGAATAGATGTTTTGGTTTTTGACTTGCAAGATGTTGGTGCCCGTTTTTATACTTACATATCTTCACTACATTATATAATGGAAGCATGTGCGGAAAACAACATTCCGTTGATTGTTTTGGACAGACCAAATCCGAATGGAAGCATTGTTGACGGACCTATATTAGAAAAAGAAAACACCAGCTTTGTTGGCATGCACCAAATCCCATTGCTTCACGGGATGACTATTGGCGAATATGGCCAAATGATTAACGGAGAAAAATGGTTGAAAAATGGAATTCAATGCAACTTGACAGTAATTCCGTGTCTGAATTACAAAAGAGAAATGGCTTATAGTTTACCTGTAAAACCTTCGCCCAACTTGCCGAATGATCAATCTATCAATTTATATGCGAGTTTGTGTTTGTTTGAAGGAACCAATGTAAGTTCGGGACGAGGAACTGAAAAACAGTTTCAGATTTACGGCTCGCCTTTTTTACCAAAAAGCGGTTTTAATTTTACTCCCATTCCAAATTTTGGTGCCAAAGAACCAATGCATAAAGACCAATTGTGTTATGGTGAAGATTTGTCGAAGATTGAAAAAGTGACCCGTTTGGAATTAAAATGGCTTATCAAAGCCTATCAAACGACAACAGACAAAAGTAAATTCTTCAATGATTTCTTTACCAAATTGGCCGGAACCAAAACACTACAACAACAAATTGAAGCCGGAACTTCGGAAAGCGACATTCGAAAATCTTGGGAGAAAGGTTTGAATGACTTTAAAACCATGCGCAAAAAGTATTTGATTTATTAAGGATTTCCTTTTACAATTCTTTTCAAAAATCGAAACAAAAAGTACGGAGTAAAAAAGAATACCAAGAGCAATACAGTTATAATCAGCGACAGCATAAACACTTCAAACATTTGGAAAGCAAATGAATTTGTAGGCTCATCGGCATCTATCCAATAACCAAACAAAGCAGTCGCCAAGGAAAATGCATAAATCAACAGCAAATAAAAAGGGAATTTTTTCATAACAGTCTTTTTTTTGAAACGAAAAAAAAAGTCCTTTATTATGTTACAACCTCAATATTCGGATTGATTTTTAAAAGCTCCTGAATAAAATCGGCGCGTTCTTTTGGAGAAATCAGCACTTCATCATACTTATTGTACACCACCGCAATTCTGTCTAATGATAACGCCGGCGAACTCAGCGGATTGTTGGTGCTGTAAATTTTCCGAATGGATTTAATGTCGATTTTTGTCCACCAAATCTGCAGATTTTCTCCATCGATTTTATATTTGATAGATTTGAACATCAAAAAAACCAAACTCAAAACCCCGAAAGAAACAGAGAACATGACATAGTCTTTGCTCAAAATACCTTCAATCATCGGATAACAGAAGACGATAAAAATGATGATAATCAACCACCAATCGATTTTAGATCTATAAACTTTCATGTCAATACATTATAAAGGTAAACGTTTCTTCATTTCTTCAACAATATTATAAGCCGCAGGACAAATCGCCACATTCTTCAAAGTCAAATCGGAGATTTGTTGGAATTTCTTTCGATCGGTATGTGGAAATTCGCGGCAAGCCTTGGGACGAACGTCATAAATCAGGCAATAGTTTTCATTGTCCAAAAACGTACACGGCACATTTTGCAACACATAATCCTTGTCTTCATCAATCCGCAAATACTGATCGATAAACTGTTGTGGCTTTTGTTTCAAATGTTTCGCAATGCGCTCAATATCGGCCAAAGTAAATAATGGTCCGGTCGTTTTACAACAATTGGCACATTTCAAACAATCGGTTCGCTTAAACTCCGCGTCATGCAAATCCTGCATCACATAATCCAAATTCTTGGGCGTTTTCTTTTTCAGCTTGTCGAAATACTTTTTGTTTTCGATATGCTTATCTTTGGCTAACTTTTGGATTTCGTTTAAGGAAGGTTTCAAACTCATGGTGCAAAATTAAACAACTTTACACAATCCATCTGTAAAAACATTTAAAAACTCAGTCACTCAGCATCTCAGTCACTTAGCAACTCAAAAAAATGACACGAGCGAAGCGACTGCATGAGACCTTAAAAAAATAATAAATAAAACGAATGAAAGATTTATTCGGCCAAGCCATACTCGATTTTCAAACCAACAATTCACCCGAAGATTTGATCACTGAAACCAATATCTCCGAAGCCGATGAAATGAGTGTGGATTATCTTTTCCGCGGCTATAATGACATGCCCAAGTTGGAAAAGAAAGCCTTGCAACTCGCCAAAGGCAAAATCCTCGATGTAGGTTGCGGCGCAGGAAGTCACAGTTTGTACTTACTAGAAAAAGGTTTTGAGGTTACCGCTATCGACATTTCACCCAATGCGATTAAAGCTTGCCAACTTCGAGGCGTAAAAAATGCCCGAGTTCAAAATCTGTTGGACGTTGAAAACGACCCGAGCGAAAGCGAACAGGTGAAGCAAAAATTCGACACCATTCTATTATTAATGAACGGCACGGGAATCTTTGGCACTTTAGCCGAAACTTCGAAATATTTGCAGAAATTAAAGTCGCTTTTAAATCCGAATGGACAAATTTTGATTGACAGCTCGGACATCATTTATATGTTTGACGAAGACGAAGACGGCAGTTTTTTGGTTCCTGCCAATGGTTATTATGGCGAACTGACATTTACCGTTTCTTATAAAGGACAAACCGAGGACACTTTTCCTTGGCTCTATCTTGATTACAACACTTTGCAAAATGCCGCTCACGCCAATGGTTTGGAATGTGAATTGGTCATTGAAGGCAAGCATTATGATTATTTGGCTAAGCTGTCACACTAATTCTATAAAAGTTAGGAGCTATTTCCGGCTATTCACTATATCTTTTACACCTGTCAGGTTTTAAAAACCTGACAGGTGTAAAAGGATACCGTTACTATCCGGGCTAGGCTTTATGCTTCTATCAAATTGGTTGTTTTAATAATATCTTCTAATGCTTTGTACAAAACATCCAAATCTTCCTGCGAATTATAAGCATTAATCGAATACCTCAAATAAACATTCCCATTCAAAGGCATCACCGGAATTTGGATTTTGTAATGATCGTATAGTAAATCTTTTAACTCAGTCGGTTTTGAAGTTTTTACCGGAATACTCGCCATTTGGCCTAAAAATTCGGTCGTTATCGGTGCCAAAGGTTGGGTTTTGAGTAAATCACAAAAGCGTTGGTAATTGTCAAAAACGATTTGCTTGCAAGCTTTTGATTTGGCCGCCCAATTGTTTTGCGCCAAGAACTCAATTACTTTTGGCGTACACAAAAAAGCTGAATGATCATTGGTTCCTTGGTATTCGTGATAATCTAGGAATTGACTTTCGCTTGGTGCCAGACTTTCGTAACCCCAACTTACCACCAAAGGTTCAATATCGGCTTGGAATTCTTTTTTCACATAGAGAAACGAACTGCCTTTGGGTGCCAACATCCATTTGTGTAAAGTTCCTGTGTAGAAATCTGGATTCAATGCTGTGATGTTTAAATCAATATGACCCGGAACGTGCGCGCCGTCAACAATCGTGATTAAACCTAATTCTTGGGCTTTGTCACAAATCTCCTGAACCGGAAAAATCAAAGCGGTTGAACTCGAAATATGGTTTAGAAAAACAACTTTAGTGTTGCTGTTATAACCTCTCCAAAACTCTTCAATAATTTGTTCTTTGGAAACTATCGGCAAACTAATATTTTGACGGATATACTTAGCTCCCGATTTTTTACAATAAAAATTCCAAGTTCTGTCCATGGCACCATATTCGTGATTGGTTGCCAAAATCTCATCACCAGGTTGCAATGTCAAACTGCGCATGATGGTGTTTATTGCCACCGTCGGATTGGGTACAAAAAAGAAATCTTCTTGATTACATCCAATAAATTGGGCTAATGGAGCTTTGGCCATTTTGAGATACTCGGGTAATTTTTTCTGAATAAATTGAACCGGATCGGATTCTAACTCGCGTTGAAAGCGTTGGAATTCATCAAAGATGGGCTTCGGGCAAGAACCAAAGGAACCGTGATTTAAAAAGGTAATTGACGGGTCAAGTAAAAATTGTGATTTCATGATAGCATTGCCAGTTCGCTGACACTCGTGTAATAATTATTTGGTAAAAATAAAAAATCCCAAACAGTGTTCGGGATTTTAACTTTAATTTATGTTCTGCTACTATTGCATGTATTTCATCATCAAAGCTTGAATTTCTCCTTGTAAACCCGCCATTGATTCTTGTGATTTTTTGGCAATTACTTCTGCTTTGTCCGCCATTTTTTTTCCTACCGGACTGTTATAAAAAGCCAACATTGCTTTGATATCTTCTTTAGAATACTCTTGCATGTAAATTTCAACTGTTGAATCATTTACTTTTTTTAGTAAAACATCAAATTCTACGACAAAAGCTGCTTGCTTATCTTGAGGAATCATTGCCAGAACTTGTTTTTTAGCTGCATTCATTTGACCTGAAGCACCACTTTTTTCAATAACTGCTGCAACATCTTCTTTTGTTGGTTTGTCTTGAGAAAAACCCAATTGAGACACTAATACAAAAACGACTGCGAATAATAATTTTTTCATTTTTTTTTGATTTATTAATAATTTATAAAAATACTACTTTTCTCGGAATACCATCGGGTATTTTATCTCGATGCTGATAGGCTTACCACCACGTTTGGCTGGCTCCCATTTTGGACATTTTTTCAAAACCCTGATGAATTCCGTTGCTGATTCGACATCAAAAAACTCGGTAATTTTAATGTTTTTAACACTGCCGTCTACATCTACGGTGAAAGCACCAACCATTTTTCCGGCTTTGGTTACTTTAGAATAATCAAATTCTTTTCTGATAAATTTGGTAAACTCCTCGATTCCTCCGCCATTGAATTTGGCTTCAATTCTGTCTCCACCGAGATACACTTCATCTTCTCCACCAATTTGGGAGAAACCCATCATTGGTACAAGAACAAACAATAATAATCTAACTAACTTCATCTATAGAGTTTAAGGAATATTTAGATACTTATGGGTTTGCAGTGACACTCTCCATTTTGGATTGTTCATGACATAATCAACGATTAATGGTGTCATTTCTTCTTTTTTACTCCATTCGGGTTGTAGAAAAAGAATCGCATTAGGATTTACTTTGGCTGCTTGCTCTTCTGCAAAAGTGAAGTCATGTTTGTTGTAAATAATCACTTTCAACTCGCTTGCTATTTCATAAGCACCAGCAACGGGTAATTTATTTTTCTTTGGAGACAGACAAAACCAATCCCAAGTTCCCGAAACAGGATAAGCGCCCGAGGTTTCAATATGTACTTTTAGATTTTTGGCTTTTAACTTTTGCGTCAGCAATGTCATGTCCCATGTTAAAGGCTCGCCACCGGTTACGACAACCGTATCGGCATATTTAGCCGCATTGTCAACAATAATATCGGTGTTTGTTGGCGGATGCAATTCCGCATTCCAACTTTCTTTCACATCACACCAATGACAACCTACATCGCAACCGCCAATTCGGATAAAGTAAGCCGCCGTTCCTGTATGATATCCTTCGCCTTGAATGGTATAAAATTCTTCCATTAGCGGAAGCATTTCCCCTTTTTCAACGGCCGATTGTGTTTCTTTTGATAACATTATTTAAAATATAGTGGGCAAAGATAATCAATTTGCTTTGCCAGTTGGTTGTGCTCGTATGAAAATGAGTTAATTTAGCTTTGTCCTGTTCGACCTTTGGCTTCGGACGAAAATTTAAAATTGAAATAAAAAAACCGCCTCAACAGAATTGAGACGGTTTTTAAAATTATAATGCTTTGCTTATTTCAATAATTTCAGTGATTCAATAGCATAGTTGTTTGCCGGATCAAGAGCTAACGTTTTATTAAAAAACTCAATCGCTTTTGCTTTATCAGAATTTGCATAATGAGCTGCTATATTGTTGTATGATTCAATAAATTTTGCTTTATTTTTAGTCACTTCAGCTTCCCCTTTTGCCGTTACTACATCAATATACTGTTGATAGTAAGTTGCCATCATTTCGTCATTCTCCAATAGCGTATTAGTTCTTGCTCTGAAAATGTAGGCATCTTGAGTAGTTGGTGAGGCGGTGATTACATTGCCAAAAGCAACATCGGCTTTTTGCAAAGCTATCGGATCAGGTTTTACCAAATCTTTTCTGGTGTTATCATAGTATATTGAATTTCCTAGATAGAAATTATCAATCAAATAATTTTTAGAAGTTGGGTTGGTCACCGCAATTTCAAAAACAGCTGCTGCCGCACCAAATGCCTTTTGGTCATATAATTTTTTTCCTAATTCGTTCAATTCATTTGTTGCTAAAGGTTCCATGTCTACTGCTTTTTTGATGTCTTCAATAGCCGACGCTAATAATGCCGGGTCTACTGTTTTACCATCTTCACTAGTTCCTTTCTTTATTTTGGCTTGACCTAAATACAAATAATCACGAGGAATTATTTTGCTTGATGGATTAGAAATGAATTTTTGTAAAGCATCCAAAGCTGCATCAGGATTACCATTTTCGTAAGCAGAATAACCTAAGTATCTTAGAATTCTAGGATTTACACCATCTAGTTCTTTCATCTTATTAGCTTCAACTTCCAAAGCTTTGTAATCTTTAGCCAAGATCAAAAAGTCAGCATGACGCATACGAGAAGTGATTGAATAATCCGTTAAGCTCATGTATTTTTCATAAAACCCTAAAGCTTTTTGAATATTTTCCGTGTATGTTGAGGGAACATTGTTGCCCCATAAGTAATAGGTTTCGGCTAACTCTCTATAAACCGGACCATAATTAGGGTTGATTCCGATTACTTCATTGTAAGCTTTAACCGCTTCAGTATAAGCTTTGGCTCCTTTTAATAAAACGCCCAATTGCATTTTGGCTCTGATTAATGAACTGTCTGCTTGGTAGGCATTTCTATAGGCAACATATGCTTCATTTTGTTTTTTCTCACCGTAGTAAGCATCTCCTAATGCCAATTGCACTTGTGGATCTGTTGGATTTGCAGTTGCCGCTTTGGTTAAAACCGTAATAGCACTTGCATAATCTGGCTTATCTGCATTCATATAGGCACGTGCAATATAAATATATTCTTCGGTGTCTTTCTTTTTTAAGTCTTTGGTAACCAAATTGAACTTGGCTTGTGCAGCGGTTTTATTATTAGCATCTAAGTCCATTTGACCCAATCCAATATTATTAAATTTGGCTCCATCACTAGCGCTTAAACCCTTTTGAAAATAGATTGACGCTGAGTCAGCAATGTTTTGTTTTAGGTAAATGTTACCCAAAAGAAAAGCGGCTTTCCCACTAGAAGGTTTGGTTTGTATAACGGATTTCAACAACGATTTTGCTTTCTCAAATTGTTCAGCATCAATAGCTTTCTTCGCTGGCTCTAAATCCTGGGCTTTCGCAATGGTTGTTGCTACTAACGCTAAGCTGAATATTTTAAATTTGTTCATCTTGCAATTTTTAATTATTATCTTTTGTATTATTATTTTTAATCACGATTTTTCTGGTTGGAACACGTTCAGGCACTAATCCTGATTTTAAAATGATGCGTTGTCCTCTTTCTCCACCAAGGAAGGAACCAAATCCCATTCCCAATCCGGAATATCCTTGACAGTTGACGATATACAAATGACGTGCCAAAGGATACTTACCTTGGGCTAGATTGTCTTGTGTTGGAAATACATATTCGTTCGAATCTTTGCCTTTCACGCCTAAAACATTCACTTGATCCACTACTTTTTGAAGATCTAATGGCGGTTGAAAAATCCAATTCATCCCTATAACGCCTATCATTCCATTGTTTTCAGCTACATACTTGATAACCTCTTCATTGGTTTTGAATGAAAACACATTTTTCTGTTTGTCAATTTTCATTCCGGCTATTTCAGACATGAATCTGACAGTGCTCGAATTTGGGTTGTCAAACACTAATCCTTTTATATTTGGCACAGGTTTGCCGCTAATAAAATCAATTATATCCTGCAAAACAACTATGGTATCATTGGCTGTTTTACTTTTAATAAAAGCGACAGCATCTGTGGCAAAAGGTGTAATTCTTGGCGTAATCTTTTTGCTTTCTAGAACCTTAATTTCTTTGGTAGAAAGTGTTCTTGTGAGAACAGCAATTTTGGCTGAATCATTTAGTAATGAATTCAAAATCTCATTTTCGGATTGGGCAACCAAATGCAATTTAGCATTGTATTGTGTTTCAAAAACAGCTTCTTGATCTTCTATTATAGGCAATACAGACTCGTCAACATAAATTGTCGCTTTCCCTTCAAGTATGGTTTCCGTCTTGCTATCGGCTTTTTCTTGACAAGAAAACACAAATAATAATGTTAGTAAAAGAAAACCCGTAATAGTTTTTGTTATTTTATTCATCTATTTTATTCATCATCTAAATTATTCAAACGCTTTACCTGTGTTATAAAACGGATAAAACCAAATAATATTATAAGGCAACCTACAATTATTTGAAGGTTATTAGGCAAATTCAATTTTAATTGCTCCCAGAACAGCAAAAGCGATCCTAAAAAACAAAAAGCAATAAAATTCAATAAGCTAATAACGAGAAGAAATCGCCCTTTTAGCGATTTCTTCTTAAAATTATCTATGATTTTTGAAATCATTTATTCGGCTGATTGTATAGAAATCGGTAGCGAGTATAATACCCTAACCTTTTTACCATTCTGCTCACCCGGATTCCATCTCGGACACGATTTCAATACTCTAATGGCTTCTTTTCCGGTTCCGTAACCAATATCTCTAATTACTTTGATATCTGTTAATGAACCATCTTTTTCTACTACGAAAGTTACGAAAATCTTCCCTTTTAATCCATCTTCCTCAGGAACTTGGTAATTTTTCGCAATGAATTTAAAAAATTTCTCTAATCCACCAGGAAAATCAGGTTTTACCTCGATACCCGCTGTGTTGTAGATGTTGTTATCTTCTTCTACTACACTTGGTCCTGTTCCAACCGGCTCAACTGATAAAGGTGCATCAGGATCTCCTTTAATCGTTTCAGCTCCTAGTTTTTTATCCTTAATTTCTTCAACTTTAGGTGGCTCTTCAACAATCTCTTCTGTTTTAGCCACTACCGGTTTTACAAATTTCACCTGATCCTGTTTTGGAGGCGGTGGTGGAGGTGGTGGAAGATTTTCCGGTGGTTTTTCTTTTGGAGGTAACTTGATGGTCACAATCTTTTGATCCAAAGAAGTGTCTTCAGTACCTTCCGGTATTAAGCTAATGATAAGTGGTGCACTTACGGCTAAACCGAATATAACAGCTCCTATCGCTAGTGAACGCAAAGTAGTTTTGGGGTTTTCTTTACGCAACTCATAAGCACCATAGGCTTTGTTGCGTCCCTCAAAAACGATGTCTATCCACTGTCTTTTTAATAAGTCTAATTTCATATTTTTACTTTTTAAAGATTAGCACAAGACATTACTTGTTCATTTCGTCTACTAGTTTTTGTTCTTCAGGAGTGATGTCATTTACAATCGCATAAGATGGAACCTTGCAAATTGCCATTTCATCCAGTATATCAACTAAATTTCTATAGGTTGATTTCTTGCTTGGTTTGATAATTACTATCAATCCGTCCCCTTTTTTATAGGTTGGTAAAGTTTGGCAATACTCATTAACAGAAACTACTCTTTTCAGAATTTCTTTGCGCAAACCATTCTTTCCATAAACCGCATTAGTTGGAGCTCCACCCGGTTCAGGTGTCTCTAACAACCCATGAAACCATTTTATTTGGTTGTCTTTCCCCATGATAATAGTCATGGTTCTTTTTTGGTCAACTTTTATATTATCTTTAGGTTCATCCTCTTTATTCTTATCCGGCAAACCCAAATCCATAGATTGTGGTTTTGATAAAGAGGTCGTCAACATAAAGAACGTAATCAATAAGAATGCCAAATCCACCATGGCAGTAAGATCCACTTTTGCATTGGATTTTTTACTTCTTACCTTTTTACTGCCTTTTTTGCCACCGTCATCGCCGGTATTTAATTCAGCCATTTTATATTATTATTAAAATTAATAATCTTTTCCTCTTAAACCAGTAACTAAATTAAAGCTATTGATTTTTTGGTCTTGTAAAATATCCATCACTCGTTTAATCTGAGGATATTCTTCCTTAGCATCACCTTTGATTGCAAATTGAAGTTCTTTAGTAGCACCTTCATTGATATTTGCCAATCTTGCGCCTTGTATCCAATCTTGTAATTGATTGTTGATAGAGTCATGTGGAATACCGGGTTGCACTCCTTTTTTTACTCTATCCGCAGCTTTCATCGCCAGTAATTGCTTTAAACTTTCAACAGGAACACCAAACTCGTCAACAAGTGCGAATTGGGCTTTTTCTTCCTCTGTAAAAGTCAGTTTGTATTTCTGAGCCATATAATCAAGAGCACCCGAACGAATTGCTCTATCTTTCATTCCATAAAACACTTGTTCCTTACCATCGCTTTTCCCGACTGTTAACATCACCAAACCCGTTTCCGGCAATTTAGTCTGAACAGTGGAAGAAGGCGTATCTACCGGTAACGGCTCCGGCATTTTGGCCGTCGCTGTTAAGATAAAAAAGGTAAGCAAAAGGAAAGCCACATCACACATCGCCGTCATGTCGATGGCGCCTGCTGCCTTATGCGATTTTATTTTAGCCATTTATTTACTTGTTTTTAAATTACAATAAGTAGAATACCTAATTACTGAATTATGATTTTAAACTTCCTCTGAATTTTCTGTATGTGTTCACAATAGTTGAACCTGCCTCATCAATTGAGTAAGTTAAAGTATCGATTTTAGAAGTAAAGAAGTTGTAAGTTACAATTGCTAGGGCAGAAGTTGAGATACCTGTTGCAGTATTGATCAAAGCTTCAGAAATACCATTTGCTAATGCCGCTTGGTCAGGAGTACCTGTAGAAGCTAACGCGCCAAATGCTTTAATCATCCCTGTTACTGTTCCTAATAATCCTGCAAGTGTACCAAGAGCTACAAGTGTTGACAAAATAGTCATGTTTTTTTCTAACATTGGCATTTCCAATGAAGTTGCTTCTTCGATTTCTTTGTGAATTGTTTCCGCAGCTTCTTCGCTCGTAAACCCTTCTTTTTTAACCTCTTGATATTTTACTAGAGCTGATTTGATTGCATTAGCAACAGAACCTTGTTGTTTGTCACAAGCATTGATTGCATCATCAATATTTCCAGCTTTAACGCTAGCTTGTACATTTCTCATGAAAGTATCTAAGTTCCCTTTTCCTCCTGCTTTTGAAATAACAAAGAAACGCTCAATTGAAAATACCACTACCATTAATAATAGTCCCATCAAAACCGGAACAATTGGCCCACCTTTATATACCATTGCTAGGTAATTTCCTGGTAGCGGATGACCTGTATTCACGTTGCCTTCAAAGTTAGCACCATTACCCATTATAAACTGCCAAATTAACCATCCAACAAAAATACATGCTACAATGATGATTCCCGACATCATCCCTAAACCATTCGAACCAGATTCTTTTTTAACGTTTGCCATTTTTTTAAATTTTAAAAGTTTTAATAAATTATAAGTTTTAGTTGTTAATAAACTTGATTAGGAGCAAATTTAATTTTTTACTTCAAATAAAAAAACTTTTTTTAATTTTAATAACATATCGTTTTAAATACACTTTCAAGGGTGTTTCTAACATTTAAAACAATCATTAAATAATAAATAAAAATAAGTCTAATTTTCAAGGTTTTAATACACATTTATTATGTATAACGTGAAAAGTATTGAAAATGTATTTTCACTTCCTCCTTTTTCAATAATTTAAATTTATAACTTTTTTATTCCTGAATGAAAACAATTAACATTTCATAAGTTTTAAAAATTACATTATTTTGCAATACCTTTATATTTACATTAATAAAAACCCAAAAAAGTAAATGGCAACAGCATCCGATTTTTCAAAACACATCAATGACGGCTATACCTCAAAAGGCGAAAGTATTATTCTTGGCGGTGCCATTTTAAACGGCGAAGCTTTAGCAGATACTTTTGTAAAAGTGCCCTTAAAAACATTGAACCGTCACGGATTAATTGCCGGCGCTACCGGAACTGGAAAAACCAAAACTATCCAAGTCCTTTCAGAACAATTATCTTCCTTTGGAATTCCGGTTTTGATGATGGACATTAAAGGCGATTTTTCAGGTATTGCTAAAGAAGGCGAAGAAAAACCATTTATTACAGAACGACATACCAAAATAAACATTCCTTACAACACCGCCAGTTTTCCTGTAGAGCTGATGTCGCTATCCCAACAAGACGGGGTGAGATTACGCGCTACCATTTCTGAATTTGGGCCAGTGCTGTTCTCAAGAATTCTTGATTTAAATGATACCCAAGCCGGTGTGATGGCTGTTATTTTCAAATATTGTGATGACAAACAAATGCCTTTATTGGATTTAAAAGACATCAAAAAAGTAATCAACTTCATCACTGAAGAAGGCAAAGAAGAAATCACGGAACACTATGGGAAAATCTCGACCTCAACCACTGGGATTATCCTTCGTAAAATCATTGAACTGGAACAACAAGGCGGCGATATTTTCTTTGGAGAATTGTCCTTTGAAATAGAAGACTTAATGCGCATTGATGAGAATGGAAAAGGATACATCAATATTATTCGCCTAACCGATATTCAAGACAAACCTAAATTATTCTCAACCTTTATGTTGAGTTTATTAGCAGAAATCTACCAACAAATGCCTGAAAAAGGCGATGCAGACCAACCGGAATTAGTGATTTTTATTGATGAAGCGCATTTAATTTTTAACGAAGCCAGTGATGCGTTGTTAAACCAAATTGAAACCATCATCAAACTCATCCGTTCCAAAGGCATCGGTGTTTATTTTGTAACCCAAAATCCTATGGATGTCCCGGCGAGTGTTTTGGCTCAATTGGGTTTGAAAATACAGCACGCCTTAAGAGCTTTTACTGCCAATGACAGACAAGCGATTAAACAAACTGCTGAAAATTATCCACTATCAGATTATTATAACACTGCCGAAGTATTGACTTCGCTTGGAATAGGAGAAGCTTTTGTAACGGCGTTAAACGAAAAAGGAGTTCCGACGCCTTTAGCAGCCACGATGATGCGCGCACCGATGAGTCGAATGGATGTTTTGACCGAAAGTGAAATTCAACAAATCAATACCAAATCAAAATTGGTTAGAAAATATTCAGAAGAAATCGATCGCGAAAGCGCTTATGAAATGCTGACCAAAAAAATTGAAGCGGCTAATCAACAAGCAGAAGAAACGCAAGAAAGTCAACAAGAAGAAAAGAGAAAAAGCAGTGAACCCAGTACGGCTGAAGTCATTGGTAAATCGGTAACGAAAGTAGTAACCAGCGCCACTTTTATCCGCGGTGTTTTTGGTATCCTAACTAAGCTTTTCAGAAAATAATGAAATCGTTTTTGACCATTGGCTTACTAGTATTATCAAACGTCTTTATGACTTTGGCTTGGTATGGTCATTTAAAATTCAAAGAACTGAAATGGTTTGAAAATGCCGGATTAATCACCATCGTTTTAATCAGTTGGGGATTGGCATTTTTTGAATATTGTTTCCAAGTTCCGGCGAATAAAATAGGGTTTGAAGGCAATGGCGGACCGTTTTCCCTAATGCAATTAAAAGTCATACAAGAAGTCATCACGTTGGTAATCTTTGTGATTTTCTCTTTACTGTTTTTCAAAAATGAAACCTTCCGCTGGAATCACGCCGTTGGGTTTTGCTTTTTGATTTTAGCCGTTTATTTCATATTCAAAAAATAACCATGAAATCGAAGATTCACGAATACAAACACAACAATATAAAAGAATGAGTAATAAATACTTTATCCAAAAAGCACCTTTTGTCGTGCCGACCACAGATGGCAAACTCATCGAAGAACATCACGGGAATGCGACAACCAATAATGCTGACATTTCAATAGCGCACATGATTGCGCCACCTAAATGGGCTGAACCGTTTCAGACGCCGGAGTTTGACGAATACACTTATATCATTTCAGGAAAAAAGCAGTTTGTCATTGAAGAAGAAACCGTAATTGTCGAAGCCGGACAATCCATTAAAATAGAGAAGAATACGCGTGTGCAATATTCCAATCCGTTTGACGAACCTTGTGAATACATTGCTATTTGCCAACCGGCGTTTGATTTTAACAAAGTACATCGCGAGGAATAAAAAAATGACAATACCAATGGCAATAACAATAATTGAATATTGATATTGCTGTCTTATTTCAGTAAATCGATGATTTTTTGCTCGACAGCTTCGCTATTCCAGTTTTCTTCAATATTCGGCATTTGCATTACTTCTTCCATGATTTTGTTTTGGAAATCGCCCAACGCCAACGCTTCGGAATAAGGATGCAAACTAAAAGTTACTCGGCTGTACAAAGGCAACCATTTATCGGGATGTTTGTCGGAGAACCACTTTTCGATTTTTTTTTGTAATAGGAAGTTTTCATCGGCAGTTTTGGTACTCATTTCGATAAAGTTTCGAAGCGATAATTCCGCAATAGCATCGGCATTGGGTTTGCGTGACTTTTGATATTCAGAAAAAATCATTTCCCAATCGTCGCCATATTTTGACATCATTTCGCTTAAAACGGTAATGTCTTCAAATCCGGCATTCATCCCTTGTCCGTAAAAAGGAACAATCGCATGAGAAGCATCGCCTATCAAAGCGACTTTATCCTCAAAAGTCCATGGGTAACATTTCATCATCACCAAATAACTCGTTGGGTTTTTGAAGAAATCTTCGACTAAATCTGGAATCACTTCCTTGGTATCCGGAAAATATTGGGCAAAGAAATTGACTAAAGACTCCTTGTCTTTCAATTGCTCAAAAGAATTTTCGCCTTCAAAAGGCATGAACAACGTACAAGTAAAACTACCGTCTAAATTGGCCAAAGCCATCAACATAAAATTGCCGCGTGGCCAAATGTGTAAAGAGTTTTTATCGACTTTGTGCGTTCCATCGGGATTAGCCGGAATGTGCAATTCTTTGTAGCCGATTTTCATAAACTCTTGTGAGTAATCAAACATGCTTTGGCGCTGCATGCGGTGGCGAATTCTGGAAAAAGCACCATCGGCACCAAAGACTTTGTCATATTTTAACTCAGTCCACTCGCCTCTTTCGGTTTCACCAATGTGCAAAGTTGCGTCTGCTAAGGTGACATCCCAAATTTTATGTTCAAAGAAAAATTCAACGCCTTCGGCTTCTGCCAAATCAATCATTCTGCGGTTTAAAACACCTCTTGACAATGAAAAAATAGCTTCGCCGTCTTTACCATAATATTGATAATTGAGTTTACCGTCTTTTAAATGAATCGCTCTTTTGTCTACCGGAATTCCGATTTTTCGGATTTCATCATCTAAACCAACGTCTTCCATGGCTTTCCAGCCACGAGTTGACATCACCAAATTAATGGAACGACCTGAGAATTCAACCGTTCTAATATCGGGACTACGATCATAAACATGAACATTGTGTCCTTGTCTTTTGAGATAAATTGCCAACAAAGTTCCGACTAAGCCTGAACCAACAACAGCAATTTTTTGAGGATTTTGCATTGAAATTTTATAAACGGTTTTGCAAATTTACTTATTTAAACACAAATTTCACAGATTAACACAGATAAAGCCACCTAAAAAGACAATCTGTTTTTTACTGTTACAATAATTTGTGTTAATCTGTGAAATCTGTGTTTTACTTTTTAGGTTTGAAAACTAATTTAGTCGAAGTCGCTTCAATTTCTTTTTTATTCAACTTCATCTTTCTGAATTTTCCGTTTACAAATAACGCAGCTTGGTCTTTATAATACTTGCTCATTGGGTTGCCTGATTGCCCTGTTGGCAAAACACTCAAACTGTTTTCAATATCTGAAAAGTCGATAATACGTCGTGTTGATGGTCCGCCTTTGACTGGAATTACCGCATCATCGGTGTAAATGAACAATTGGTTATCGATAACTTCATTCGAACCTGCTATCGGAAACGAACCAACATTGAAAAATTTGCTAAACATTTTAACTTTACCAATTGGATGTTGGAAAGTTACTTGGTGCACTTTTCCCCATGTCCACTGCTCCACCTCATTTCCTAATTGTTTTTCCAATGAGGCAATGGCTTCTTTAAACGACTTAGTAAGGACTTCCGATTGGGTTTCTTTTTTCCCTTTTGTATTGATATTGTCCCACCAAGGCGAATTCGCGTTTTGGGTTTGGGCTTCAATCATTTGTTTGACGATATGCGTGCTCAATAATAATTTGAAGTTTTCTTCTCCAAATTCATCTTCCAATGTCGCTTTTAGATAAAAATAGAGCCATTTATTATAAATGGTTGGCGCGATGTCTTCTAAATTATGTGTTGCTTTCCATGTTTGCAAAACATTTAGCGCATCCTTTTCTATTTTTGAAAGTTTAGCCGGATTTATCGGTTTGGTCATATTACCCACTATGGTTTGAGCCGTCGCCGAAGTATTATCGACTATCATTTTAGAAACGTCTTCTTTCGTCCAATCGTTTTTCGGACTTAACAAATTATCGATTCTTGTTGCTCTGTCTTTGGGTAAATAATAACCTGGATACAAATAGCCGTCAATCGGTGTTGGTTGGTTATTCGAACTATACACATAATGCCACGGTGGATTTATCGCCTGAGGATTTTTGGCAAAAGCCAGAAACTCTTTCTTGTCATCGATACCATTAGCACCGTTAAGAATGAAATTGGTATTGACACTTTGATCGACTTTATACAATTTCCCCGAAGTTATCCAGGCGATATTGCCTTTGGCATCGCCATACATAATATTCAATCCCGGCGCGTGAATTAATTCGATATTTTTGTGAAAGCTTTCCAGGTTTTTAGCATGTGACAACGCATAAACTGCATCGAGTATTTGGTTTTTTTGTTGGGTATATATCCAATGCATCGCAACAAACTTATCGGTTTTCAAACCGTCTAACAATCCTGTTATAATTGGACCGTGCTTACTGGTTTTTACATTTAGTTTGACATCGATGCTGTCTTTTACTTTGATGGTTTTTTGTTTGTAAGTGTAGTTTTTATAACCTTCCTGCGTTTTGTATTGTTTTGGATTATTCGGATTTTCTGCTTCTTGAAAAAAATCAACATCGTCGTTTTCAAACATCGTTAAACCATAAGCATAATTGTGATTGTGACCTAATAACGGAAAAGGCGTTCCGGCGATGTAATAACCATAGATTTCATAATCCGGACAAACGATGTGTGCTTCGTACCAAGTTCCGGGTTGGGAATGCATAATGTGTGGATCATTGGCCAAAATTACTTTGCCGCTTTTAGTCTTTTCGCCACCAATTACCCAACTGTTGCTACCAATAAAAGCCGGAACCGGAGAAGCTTCGAGCAAATTCGCAACCGATTTTGAGATTTCGCTGTATGCTGCGTATTTTCCTTTAAATGACTTTAGTTGTTGCGTACTTAATTCGCCTTGGATTCCGAAATCTTTTAGATATTCCATTCCAAATCGGTCGCGAATATCGGTCAATAAAGGATCTGTTTTTTGTGCCATCGCAAAGCTAAAAGACATAAATCCAAAAATATTATAAACGTCCTTTAACGTAAATTTCTCTTGCTCAATGCCGAGTAATCGGATTTCAATCGGTGTATCTCCTTCGGCAATGTATTGATTGATCCCTTTGAGATAGGCTTGCGCCAGAATATAAGTTGGCGAGTTTTTATCCAATTGCGAGACTGCGGTAGTCGAATTTTCATCGATACCAATTCCTGTAAAGAACTTATCTGTTTTCAAAGCAGCACCTCCAAAAATTTCGGAAAGTTTTCCCGGAGCAATACGTCGCAAGAGTTCCATTTGCCAAAGTCGGTCTTGCGCATGAACATAACCCAAAGTGGTCATGGCATCTTTTTGAGTAGCGGCATAAATATGTGGCACACCATAATCGTCAAAGTATACCGTTGTCGATTTTGATATATTTGTTAAGCTAACTTCTCCCTCATATTTGGGTTTTGTAGTTTGAAGATAACCAAAGAAAGCTATTGCTATCACCACTATTAAAATTAAGAGAATGTAGATAAATTTCTTAAAGTATTTCATGATTAAAATGTTTAATAACAAATATAATCAAATTGTTTATGCTATTGAATGAGGGGCAATTTGACTCCCATAACATTTAAAAAAGGACGGTAGTTTACTTAAATTTCAAAACAAAAAACCCAGCCATAGCCGGGTTTTTAATATATAATATATATAAAATTATTTTTTCTTATCATCGATAATGGCTCCGGTTCCTGCGCCTACTCCGGCTCCCGCCAAACCACCAATAATGGCACCTTCGGCTTTTTTCTTACTTATCGCCGCTCCAGTTATGGCGCCAACTCCGGCTCCAATTACGGCTCCTTTAGCAGCACCACTCCATTTTTTTCTTTGAGGTGCAGCAGCTGCCGGTGTCTGCTGATTTACAACCACTACTTGTTTTTCCATTAAAACTTTCTCATTTTCTACTTTCATAGAATCGATGATTCGTTGTTTCTCAGCGACAGCGTTCATAGAATCAATGGTAGTCGTCCGAATATCTGAATCAACCACACCTTGTTTGTCTGTATTTTTACACGAGTTCAAACTTAAAACTCCTACTGTTGCTAAAATCATTACTATACTTCTCATTACATAAAATTTTAAGGTTATGAGGCAAAGTAACAGCAAAAATCAATTAGATGATTTACATGATTTAACGTAAAAGTTATAACATTTGGGTGCTAACTCCTTGGGAAATTAATTTTCTGGCCAACATTCAATCCACTGTTTTTAGCTAAAACGCCACACATATGAAATAACATTCTGGCTCCAACATTGCCATCCCAATCGTCAGTTTCTCCCGGCGCTACTTCGACTAAATCAAAACCTATGATTTCTTTACCGCTTTCGGCTAATTTATTGAACAAATACGTAGCTTGTTCAAACGAAAACCCACCCGGAACCGGAGTTCCTGTATTGGGGCAATACCATGGATACATACCGTCAATGTCAAAACTAACGCAAACTTTTTGCGGCAAGGTTGCTATAATCGCATCACATTGTTGCGCCCATGTTTTACCTTCAAACATTTCCGCTTTTAAATCGGCGTCAGTGTTTATTAACACTCTTCCTTTAGATTGATTCACGACCTCAACTTCCTGTTCACAGAAATCACGAATTCCAACTTGAACTATTTTAGAAATCTGAGGAATTTGCAAAGCGTTATACATAATTGAAGCATGCGAATAAGTAAAGCCTTCGTAAGCAATTCTCAAGTCCATATGCGCATCCAAGTGCAAAATTCCGAAGTTATCATGCATACTGGCTAACGCTTCATAATATCCTAATGGCGTTGAATGATCGCCTCCTAATAGCGCTACTTTTTTACCTTGTTTTGTCCAAAACAAAACTTTTTCTTTTACTTCAGTATGCAAGTCACGACACACTTTGTTGATTTTATCCAAATCAGCTTTCAATGCCGGATAATTCTCGACTGCTTCACCGCTTTCGAGCAATTCAATTATCGGTTGGGCCAATGCTTTGTATTGATCCGAGTTATTTTTCCAATGACTTGGTGCTTCATCTAAATAAATTCCGAGTTTCCATAATTCAGGAAAATCTTGGTGATTTAAATCCACTTGGAAGGAAGCATCTAATATCGCTTCCGGTCCTTCAGAAGCGCCGGCGCCGTAACTTACGGTTACTTCCCAAGGCACAGGAATAATAACAATTTCACTTTGTTCTGCTGAAAAGGGCAATCCAAAAACCGTTGCATCGGCTAAACCGGGTTGGCTTGGATCAAAACTATCTATTATTTGTTGTTTGGTCATTTTACTTTAAGGTTCTAAGACGCAAAGATACTAAGGTTCTGAGGTTTTTACAAGATTTGTTTTTTGAGGCATTTGGATTTTAATTGGCATAAAAAAACCACAACGATTGCTCATTGTGGTTTTAGGTATCTTGAAATAAAACTTATTCTTTAATGAACTTTCTACTTACTTTGGCAGTGTTAAAAGTTACAGTGTAAACTCCTGAAGCCAAATTGGAAACATCAATACTTTGTTCATTTGAAGTAATGGCTTTATTCATGACCAATTGACCAAGGATGTTGTGAATAGATACACTTTCGTTGCTCTCAAATTCTCCTTTTACTGTGATAACATTAGTAGCTGGATTTGGATACATGATAAAGTTGTTTCTCACGTTTTCGTTTATGTCTAGGAAAGGTAAAACGGTAAGATTGAAAGTTCTAGTAACCGTTGAACCGCTGGTGGCCACCATAGTTATAGAATAAGTTCCCGGAGCTAAAACTGTCCCAACAACCGGAGATTGTGTTAAACCGGCATCACAACTATTTGTGATTGGATTAGCTAATTCGGCATAACTTGGTAAAGTATATGTATTAGTAACACCAGCCTGAACCGTTTGATTAGGAATAGGATTCATTCTTAAAGAAATTGAAGGCATTATATACCCGGCTTCTTCGAATTTTTCTGTCATAAAGGCAACATCTGCACATGGATAGTTCATATCCATAGCCGCAGTTCTTACTGCAATAGCCGCATTTTGTTGGTTTGTATTGCTTGTGGTTAAATCTAAACCATTAAGAAATGCTTTGTCTGTTTTTTCTCTTCCGATTCCATCCCAAATTTTCATTAAAACAGTACCCCAAATTTGACCATCGGTATGAATTTGACCCACTAATCCACCACTGTATGAAGCTCCATAATCGGTGGTTCTTCCATTCCAAAAAGTATTGTGTCCATCCCAACCAAAAACCCAATTATAATGTGGTGCACTTGATGCCCATTGATTCAAACTTCTGCTGTAAGAAACCGCCCAATAATCTCCTGAACCTTCACTTAAACCGTTAACTTGTGACAATCCGCCACCGGTTATCCAGTCGTGTAATCCGTGTCCTAATTCGTGTAAAACCACATCGGCATCTTCTGCATCGTCAACACCACCTTCTCCAAACTGTAATTGACCATTTGAATAAAATGAATTGTCTTGACTACTAGCGCCATGAGGGTCAAAGAAAACCACACCGGCATTAGCTGCTTGGTAAGGCACGCATGGAATACCTAAAGTTTCATTGATGTAACGCATGCTCTTATCAATATGGTAAAAAGCATTAACCGCTTCAAATCCATCTTCCGATCTTGTGAAATTAAAAGCTGAAGATGATTGGGTAAAAAGACCTTTGGCAGGAGCACCCAATTCCTTGATTTCAGCATAAGTACTTTTTAGTTTATAAACACCACCGATCAAATCAATTTGCGGTAACGTAACAGAAGTTCTTGCATTGTTCAACTGAGTCGTTGCAGCGTCATTCCCATCAGTATATCCTGCAGCTCCATAAGCAACACCAGCTTGAGAAAGTGGATCAGGATTAAACACCATTCCGGTTCCGGAAACAAAAGCTAAAGGTGCCATTGATACTGGAGGATTACTCTCTTCTTTTTGGTGTTTGTGTTTGTTATAATAGTAAGCAATATCGTTTGTGCTTAAAACCTCTCCGGTTTGGGCATCCACAATGGTTTCCCAACTTCCTGCTTTAGAAAATGAATCGGTTACAACTCTGTAAACTAATTTAGTTCCGCCAAGCTTATCATATACTACCAATTTGTTTTCTTGGAAAGTAATATCTCCTGAAATCTCCAATGCTTGATTGGAAATGGCAATTGCACTTTCTTTAGTAATGGAAGGTGTTGTATTAATATCAGCGATTGAAGCTTTATACGTTGAAGTCGTGCTTGTAATTTCACCATAAGGAGAAAAATGCACTAATATTTCTGAATCAAAAACAGGCACACCATTTTTCAATTGTTGGAATCGAAGTGTTTCCCCGGCTTGTGTTTTTCTAACAAATCGAAGTGAAAAAGTATCATCAGGATTGATTAGCAATTCTTTTTCATTTTCTTTTATCCATAATCTTGATTCTTTTTCTTTTTCTGAAACTTGGGCATTGCTTGTCGCTATAAAGACAAAAAAAGCAACGATTCCAAAATGTAATTTAGTTTTCATTTCTATTTTTTTTGGTTTGTGGTATAAGTCAATAATATATTGCAAATCAACGAATTGTTTTTTATAAAACCAATATTATTTGGTTAAAATTCCACGTTTTAAGATTTGTCCGAACTCATACATATCTTCATAAGAACAATAAAAAGGAGCTGGTGCCAGGCGGATTACGTTGGGTTCACGCCAATCGGTAATCACCCCGTTTTTCATTAAATAATCGAACAAACTTCTGCCTTGACCGTGAAGAAAAACGGACAGTTGACAAGCCCTTTCTTCTTGATTGTTTGGCGTGATGATTTCAAATTCAGTGCCGTCAATGGCTGCGTCAATTTCGTGAAGGATAAATTCTAAGTAAGCGGTCAATTGGTTTCTTTTTTTGATTAGCTTTTCCATGCCTACTTCGGCGAACATCTCTACCGAAGCCAAATAAGGTGCTAAAGACAAAATTGGTAAGTTGCTCACTTGCCAGCCATCGGCACCGTGAACCGGGTCAAATTGGGGTTCCATTTTAAAACGACGCTCTTTATTATGTCCCCACCAACCGGCAAAACGAGGTAAATCGGCATGATGGTGTTTTTCATGCACAAAACATCCCGAAGCATTTCCCGGTCCGGAATTCATGTATTTGTAACTGCACCAAGCGGCAAAATCAACATTCCACTCGTGTAACTTTAATTCGATGTTTCCGGCGGCGTGAGCCAAATCAAATCCGACGATTGCACCCACTTTGTGTCCGGCTTCGGTGATGGTTTTCATATCGAAAACTTGTCCGGTGTAATAATTCACACCACCGATTAATACTAAGGCTAACTCATCGCCTACTTCATTGATTTTGGCTACAACGTCTTCCAAGCGGATGTTGTGTTCACCTTCTCTGCGTTTGATTTCAACTATAGCATCTTCGGTTTTGTAACCTCTAAAGTTCACTTGACTTTGGAACATGTATTGGTCCGAAGGAAAGGCTTTCTCTTCGCAAATGATTTTATATCGAGTAGTTGTTGGTTTGTAAAAAGATACCATTAACAAGTGTAAATTCACCGTCAAAGTATTCATTACTGTAATTTCGGAAGGTTTTGCACCAACTATTCCGCTTAAAGGATTAGCGAATCTTTCGTGGTAATCCCACCAAGGTTTTTCGGCGTAGAAATGGCCTTCAACGGCTAGATTTCCCCAATCGTTCATGACCTCATTTACGTATTTTTTAGTCCGTTTAGGTTGTAAACCCAAAGAGTTTCCGGTAAAATAAATGACGTTTTTACCATTGTGTTTTGGAAAAATGAACTCATTTCGGTAGTGATGCAATTCGTCTTGAGAATCTAATTGTTGTGCAAATTCGCGGGTATTTTGAAAAGTCATGTGTGTGGTTTAGTTTAATTTCATTCAGTTCGGCCATTCGGCCTCGTGTGAGGTGTAAAAGTAAAAAAAAGGGATAAGAAAAAAGGGATAAGGAATAAGTTTTAATGTGCAGATGACCTTAGCCCTGATTGCAGTGGAAATCCTTTATAGATTTCCTTTCCGGAAATCTATAAAGATTGTAACGGAAAGCGGGACACAAGCTCCTAAAAGAGCGAACTGGCGAAGCAAATGGCTCCAAAAAAAATCCCAACATTACTGTTAGGATTTAGTATATAAAACGGTCTTCGACTCCCGAAGCTTCGGGACAGACTTACATTTAGATAATTAACATTGCATCTCCATAAGAGTAGAAACGGTATTTTTCTTTGATGGCTTCTTCGTAAGCTTTTTTCATTAAATCATGACCGCAGAAAGCTGAAACCATCATCAATAAAGTTGATTTTGGCGTATGGAAATTGGTCACCATACAATCGGCGATGCTGAAATCGTAAGGTGGAAAAATGAATTTATTCGTCCAACCTGTGTAAGGATTCATGGTTCTTGCTGAAGAAACCGAACTTTCAATCGCTCTCATCGAAGTAGTTCCGATACAGCATATTTTTTTCTTTTTCACTTTGGCACTGTTGACAATGTCGCAAGCTTCTTGGGAAATGATTAGTTCTTCGGAGTCCATTTTGTGTTTAGACAAATCTTCTACCTCAACCGGATTGAACGTTCCTAAACCAACATGTAAAGTCACCTCGGCAAAGTCAATTCCTTTGATTTCTAATCTTTTCAATAAATGTTTGGAGAAGTGCAAGCCGGCTGTTGGAGCCGCCACTGCGCCTTCTTCTTTGGCATAAATGGTTTGGTAACGCTCGGCATCGTCTTCATTTACTTCGCGGTTGATGTACTTTGGAATCGGCGTTTCTCCTAATTCGGTTAATTTTTTTCTGAATTCGGTGTACGAACCATCGTAAAGGAAACGCAAAGTTCTTCCGCGAGAAGTGGTGTTATCAATAACTTCCGCTACTAATGAATCGTCTTCTCCAAAATATAATTTGTTTCCAATTCTGATTTTACGTGCCGGATCTACTAATACATCCCAAAGACGTTGTTCAGCATTTAGTTCTCTTAATAAGAAAACTTCAATACGCGCGCCGGTTTTTTCTTTGTTTCCGTACATACGCGCCGGAAAAACTTTGGTATTGTTCAAAATCATTACATCGCCATCGTCAAAATAATCGATAATGTCTTTGAATAATTTGTGTTCAATGGTTTTGGTTTTTCGGTTAACGACCATCAATCTTGATTCGTCGCGGTTTTCTACAGGAAATTCAGCTAGTAATTCGGTTGGTAAATTGAATTGAAAGTGAGATAATTTCATTTGAAAGAGTTATAAGTTATAAGTTATGAGTTATGAGTTACCATAATTTTAACTGCGTGCAAATATACTATTGTGAGATAGGCGTTGTCAAGTAAAAAGAGGTTTATTTTTGTAAAAGGTTCTGAGGTGCTAAGTTACTTAGGTTCTAAGGTTTTATTTCAATTCTGAAATGGCAAATCCTATGCTCTTTAAATCTTCCCAAAAGCTCGGATATGATTTTGAAACTACTTCGGCATCCTCAATCACGATTGGAACTTTTAGTGCCAATGGTGCGAAAGCCATTGCCATTCGGTGGTCTTGGTAGGTCTTAACAGCAACATTTTCATTTATCGCTACTGATGGTTCCAAAGTCAAACTGTCGTTGGTAACAGACACAATGGCTCCGAGCTTGGTTAATTCCATTTTTAAAGCTTCCAGTCTGTCGGTTTCTTTAATTTTTAGTGTATGCAAACCGGTTAAATGACAACCTATTCCTAACCCGAAGCAAGTAACCGCAATGGTTTGGGCGATGTCTGGAGAGGAATTTAATTGACAATTGACAATTGATAATTGACAATTACCAGCCTTTCTCAAAACTATTGTATTGTTTTCAAAAACTGTTTCTACTCCGAAATATTTATATATTTCTACCAAAGCGCTGTCGCCTTGCAGGCTGTTTTGTTTGTAACTGGAAAGTGTTATTTCAGTTCCGATTTTTGACAACGCTGTAATTGAGTAAAAATAGGATGCTGAAGACCAATCTGATTCAACTACAAGAGATAAGGGATAAGGGATAAGGGATAAGTTTTCAACACTGATTTTATTGCCGACGAAAGCCGTTTTTACGCCAATTTCATTGAGTAAAGCTAAAGTCATTTTGATATAAGGAAAAGAAGTGATTTCACCTTCTAAGGTTAGTTCGATTCCGTTTTCTAATTTGGGCGCGATGAGTAAAAGTGCCGAAATATATTGGCTACTGACATTCGCCGGAAGAGAAACTTTCCTTTGTATTAGCTTTTTGCCTTTGATTCTGATTGGCGGAAAACCATCGTTTTCTTCGTAAGTGATTTCGGCTCCGAGTTGTTGTAACGCTTCTACTAAAATCTTGATTGGACGTTCTTTCATTCGGGACGAACCGGTTAAAACCACTTCGCTGTTTTCCTGAATGGCGAAAAAAGCGGTAAGAAAACGCATAGCGGTTCCGGCGTGATGTACATCTACAAGGTTGGAAGCTCGCAATGCTTTAGCCATGACCTCGGAATCATCGGAGTTGGAGGTATTTTCCAAGGTAAGATTTGGATATAACGCTTGGAGCAATAGCAAACGGTTTGTTTCCGATTTGGAACCGGTAATTTTGATTAAAGATTGCTGATTAACAATTGATGGTTTTAGTTGTAAATCCATTATTTAGAAACAATTTTCAATCCGACTATAGATAAAATTAAAGTTGAAATAAAAAATACGCGCCAAAAAGTAGCGGGTTCTTTGAATACAAGAATCCCAACCAAAACGCTTCCAACAGCGCCAATTCCGGTCCAAACAGCATAAGCGGTTCCGATGGGTAATTCTTTAGTAGCTTTTACCAATAAAAACATGCTAATGGTCAGGCAAACTAAAAATCCCCCGTACCAAAACATTGAAATATTCCCCGAAGTTTCTTTGGCTTTGCCTAAACAAGTGGCAAAACCTACTTCAAACAATCCGGCGATAATTAGTAAAATCCAACTCACTTTATTTTAGTTTTTCGTTGTTCTGATGTCTATCGTGATCGCGATTGGTTTTTAAATCCAGTTTTTTATCAAATGCCGCTTGCAAATCGATTCCAGTTTGGTTCGCCAGGCACAAAACTACAAAAACAACATCGGCCAGTTCTTCGCCAAGGTCTTTATTTTTATCGCTTTCTTTTTCGGATTGTTCTCCGTAGCGACGGGCTATGATTCGGGCTACTTCTCCAACTTCTTCGGTGAGTTGTGCCATATTGGTCAATTCATTAAAATACCGAACACCGTGATTTTTGATCCAGTGGTCTACTTCTTGTTGGGCGTTTTTGATATCCATTTTACATTCTCTTTAAAACGATTTTTTCCGTTTGCTTGTTGATCATTTCTTTGTAGAAGCTTTTCAACGCTTCATAATATTCCGAACCTATAACGGCTTGATTCATGTCAAAGGTATAAAGTAATTGAACTTGATTACCTGTTGTTAAAATATTATATTTCATGCCGGCTAAATTGTCCGGCATTGCTATCGCCTTTGGATCAGGGATTTTTTCTATTGAATAGCCCTCAGGGATTTTGATACTAATATTAAATTTTTGTTGGTGTGGAAACACAAAATCAACCGGATATTTTCTGGTTTCTTGTTTGAATGGATTTTCAGTTAAAGTAAAAAACAACAAAGGTGCAACATACATTTTATCTCCAATAATTTCAACCGAATTACTTGATATAAAAGCATAATTTTCAATGGTGGGTTTTGAAAAATCAGTGGTTTTTTGAACAGTGTATTCTGAAACTTCGAGCCCTTGATAAGTCTTTTCAAGCTTTTCTATTAAGCTTTCCGTAGTATATCCGTCATTTTTTTGTTCGAAAACATAGGCATTGTATTCCCAATATTGGTTTCTGACTTTTCCTAATGCTTCACCTTCGTTGTTAATAGTTACCAAAATATTAGTTGAAGTATGAGAATTTATTTTGGGCATCAAATCAATTTCCTCCGATGTTCCGTCTTTTTTCATCAAAACCCCAAACTGATTCAGAGCTCTGACAGGTATAAAATTAACATTAGAAATTTTGTCCGTAGCATCTAGTAAATAAACTTTGCCTTTTATATTTACTGAGGCAATTACGTAATTAAGGAAAGTTTTATTAGGGAATGCCGCTAAACCATTATCTCTGGTACTTAATAAAATAGGATAAGCTTCTAGCCCGCTTAGTCTGAGCATTGCCGTTAAAATAAGATTGATTTCAGCGACATTACCGGTTCTCTCGTCATACGCTTTATCAATTTCTTTTCTCGGATAATAGCCGTAATTGCCATCCCAATTCATTCTGTTTTTAAGATGATTGAATACTTTATTCATCTTAGTTTCCAGAGAATCTGTTTCTTTTACGATTGTTCTTAAATCGTCAATAAAATATTTGTTTTTCTCTAGCTCGCCACCAAATTCTTTTTGACTATAAATAGATTTGGCTATATCATTCCAAGTCGTTGCGATTGGTTTTGGTTTTTCTTCGGGCATTCTGATAACTTCTAACTCGTGCTTTATTTTACTGTAGTAGTTATTAATATTATTTACATACTCTTCTTCTTGTAATGCTGGAATATTTTGAGCCTTATAAGATGTTTTTACTTGTTTATAATTCATCGTCATCGTTCTGCTATATTGATCATCAAACGACTGGGAAGCGTTTTCCAAAACGGCATCAGTTTCGATCTCGGCATAACCTGTTTTGATGCCTTTATAGATATAGAATTCAGGGATTTTAGTAGTGTATTCTACTTTGTCTACCGGAATTTCATATTGGTACTGAAAATCGGGTAACTCGGTTAAATTTTCAGTTTTTAGTTGATAATTAAGCTCAATTATGGAACCTACTTTTACATTGGGAAAGGTAATTTTCTTGACATTCCAATTTTCATTGATTCTGTCTTTAAATTTACTTTCTCCTGCTACCTTTACTTTGATGATTTTGTCATTTTCCAGATTATAAGTATAGGCTTTCTTGATTTCCACTGCTTCATCTTCTAAAAACTTATAACCTATGTAGTAAGGAATTTGAAAGTCAGCCCATTTAAGTCCTTTATTTTTATAAATCTTTATTTTTAAAGCTATTTCAGTATAGGAAGTAAATCCTGATTTGACGGAATACTTGAAATAAGTTCTTCCTTTTTTATATAAAATGGCTGCTGGTGCTGAAGTATCTTTTTCATGTTTGATTTGCTTCAGTTCAGTTTTTGTTACCTCTTCGATACCTAATGATTGAGAATAGACATTGGTAATGACAATCGCAAAAAGAAACAACATCCAATTTCTAAACATGGCTATACTTTTTTAAGCACAATTTTTTCTGTTTGCTTGTTGATCATTTCTTTGTAAAAATTTTTCAACGCTTGATAATATTCCGAACCTATGATGGCTCGGTTGATATCTAAGGTAAATATTACCTGGACTACATTTCCGTTGTTTGAAAGATTATACTTGAAACTACCCATTTCTTCGGGCATACTGACCGCTTTAGGCTGTGGTAAAGTTTCTACAACATATCCTTCAGGAATGG